>JAMOBD010000026.1 GCA_039908345.1 Magnetospirillum sp. WYHS-4 | reverse complement strand
TCCCTGGGCGGCGCCATCGCCACCCACATGGCCTGGGAAACCGGCCGGGCCGGGACGCCCCTGGCCGGCCTGATCCTGGAAGCCCCCTTCACCAGCATGGCTGATGCCGCCCAGCGCCATTATCCCTACCTGCCGGCCCGCTGGCTGGTGCGTGACCGGTACGCTTCCATCGACAAGATCGCCCACGTGGCGACGCCGGTGGCGATCCTGCACGGCACTGCCGACGGCGTGGTGCCCTTCGATCAGGGCCTGAGGCTTCTGGAGGCGGCACGGGAACCCAAGCTGGGCCTGTGGATTCCCGACGGCGGCCATGAGGTTTTTGGGGAAGAGGCGTTGGACCAAGCCCTCGCTTTTCTGTCGGCAACCTGAGAAATAGTTAACAACGTATTGACTTTTCACGTGAAAGTCACGATAATGAAACCTGGAGTGTTAGGTGCGGGGCGGTCTATGCGGGTCCCGGCACCGGGTTTTGGATCGGCAAGGTTATGGCCCAGATCACGCGAACCCAGGCGGTGACGACTACGGAGACCGGCGGCTACCAGCCCGGTAACCGTCTGCTCGGCATGCCCAGCGGCACGGCGTCGACCGAGGCTTCCGCCGTCCAGGGCATCAGCGCCGACGTGGGCGTCGCCAACCAGGAGATCAATTACCGGTTCGGTACCGCCTTCCAGGACCAGGGCGCCGGCCGCCATGCGCCGGAGCGCCAGCCGGCCCGGATGATCAGCCGGGTCATGACCTCGCCCGATACCTTCGCGGCGGTCCTGCGGGCCAACGCGGGCGTCGAACAGAAGGGCGAGCGGAATGGTACGGCCGAGGGCGGGCGCGGGTTCGGCGGCCTTCTGGCCAAGGCCATCGGCACCTACGAGACCAACGCCCGTGTCGTCGCGGGCCAGAACAAGTTCCGCGGCACCGTCTTCAGCATGGCGCTGTGACCGCGCGAGTGTGAGACCGATCACGGCAGGCCGATGGCGCTTCCGGCATGATGGGTCTGATCGTTGCCAGAAAGGCAAGGAAGCGACGCGATGAGCCTCTCCGGAATTCTGTCTTCGGCCGTTTCGGGCCTTACCTTGAACGCGAGCCGGGTGGCGGCTTCGGCCGACAACTTGGCGAACGTCCATACGGTCGGCCACAAGGCCGCGGACGTCCAGGGCGCTACCCTCGTCACCCGCCAGGCCTCCGCCACCGCCTATTCGGCCGGTGGCGTGCGGGGGCGCAGCCGCGCCGAGGTTTCCACCCAGGGCCTTTTGCAGGCCACTTCCTCGACCACCGATCTTGCCATCGCCGGCCAAGGTTTCTTCGCCGTGCAGGGGCGGGACGGCGGCACGCTTTATACCCGCGCCGGCTCCTTCAAGCCCGACTCCCAGGGCTATCTGGTCAACGCCCAGGGGTTCCGTCTGCTGGGCCGGCCGACCGACGCTCAGGGCCAAGCCACCGGCGGCGATGGCTTGGTGCCGGTCAACCTGAAGCGGGTGGGGGGCACGGCCGATGCCACGACCCGTCTGGCCGTCGGCGCCAACCTGCCGGCCGATGCCCCAGTGGGCGACAGCCATGCCGTTATCGCCCAGGCCCGCGACTCCCTGGGCAATCCGGTGAGCCTTTCCCTGACCTTCACCAAGACCGGAGCCAACCAGTACGATCTGTCCATCGCCGATCCCGCCGGCCCCGTCGCCGGTATGGCGGAGGAAGGAGGGGCGGGCGGCGGTGCCTACGCGGTTCCGGTGACCTTCGGCAGTGATGGCCGGCCCGACGGCGGGGCGGTTTCCAAGCTGTTCGTCGGCAACCTGTCGTCGGGGGCGGCGGATTTGTCGGTCGACATCGACCTGGAGGGCCTGACCCAGTTCGGCAGCGACTTCGTCCTCGGGCGGGTGGAAACGGACGGCGCCGGCTACGGCACGTCCAGCGGCGCGACGGTGGGCCCGGACGGAACGGTCATGGCCCTGTTCGAGAACGGCGAGCGGCGGCCTATCTACCGGGTCTCGGTGGCCACCTTCGGTAATCCGGAAGGCCTGGAATCCCTGAGCGGCAACGTCTACCGCGCCACCGAGGATTCAGGCGCGCCGACTCTGCGGACGGCGGGCGAGGCGGAAGCCGGCACCGTCGAGGCCGGGGCGTTGGAACAATCCACGGTCGATATCGGCGGCGAGATGGTGCGTACCATCCTGGCCCGCACCGCCTATTCCTTCAACCTGGAAACGCTACGCGCCGCCGACGAGATGCAGCGCGAACTGCTCGACACCAAGGCCTGATCCGGACAGGGCCTTTCGCGCGGCGGCGATGCTTCCCAAGGCGTCGCGCGGGGGGAAGAGGCTGGCGGTGCGTGGCTGCATGCCGTCGCGGGCCGCGATCTTGCGCTTGACCCGGTATTCGTTCTCGCCGCCCACCCCGAGCAGGTAGAGGGTGGGGGCGGGAACCAGGGCGTCGAGTCCCACGATGGCGCGGTCGGTGCCCGGCAGGAAGCGACCTTGGATCTCGGTCCGGTCGTCGATGGCCCAGTCGAGGGAGGCCTCGATGCCGCAGCCGTTGACCACCACTACCGAACGCGGTGCGCAGCCGTAGAGAGCGATACGCCAGCCCGCCAAGCGATAGGCGGCGACCAAGTCGGACAAGCCCTGCCGGTAGGCTGCCAGCCCGGCCGCGAAGGCGGCGTAGTCGGGGCGGCCGGGCCCCACGCCGTTCCAGTCCGCCGCCGTCCAGGGAACGAGGGGGAGGGTGGGATCGAATTCGGCCACCAGGGCAAGGCTGCCACCGCCGAAGGCATAGTGGCGGCGGTCGAGGATGCGGAATCCGGACAGAGCCAAGAGCCGCTCGATCGCCGGCTGGGTGAAATAGTTGACGTGTTCCTCCCATAGGATCGCCGGATTGCCCGTATCGAGGCCGGACTCCACCTGCGGCAGTTCGAGGGCGAACAGGCCGCCCGGCACCAGCGCCTTCCGCACACCCGACACGAAGGGTTCCAGGGCGTCCACGTGTTCCAGCACTTGGCGGGCGACGACGAAATGGAAGCCGGTTCCCAGGTCGGCTTCGCCGAAGAACCCGGTCCGGATGTCGAGCCCGGCGGCGCGACCTCTTTCGGCCATCCGACGGTTGGGCTCGATACCGATGGCGTCTTCGAAGCCATGTTCCTTCATGGCGGCCAGAACCGTGCCGTCGTTGCAGCCGATCTCCAGCAAGGGACCGGGGTCGCGGCGGGCCAGCAGGGTGGCGATCAGGTCCGGGATGTGGGCCGGCCGCTGGAAGGCGGTGGAGTAGGTCTCGGCTTCCGCATAGAGAACGGCCGGATCGATGGGGCGGGCGATCTGCAAGAGGCCGCAACGGTCGCAAATATGGAAGCGGAGCGGAAAGCGCGGTTCCGTCTCTTCGGCCCGGCGGCGAAGGCGGTGGGCGATAGGCATGGGGCCGATGTCGACGAGAAGCTCCAAGCCTTCCGACGCGCAGACCCTGCAACGCAACGCCATGTCCCGCCCTTCGTCTTGCCGTTCCCTGCCAGTCTAGGGGATGGCCATTGCGGCGACAAGGCCGCGTGGCGCTTGACGGGGGGAAGGGGGGCGGAGTACACAGTCCGCCGCTGCGGTGGCTGTAGCTCAGTTGGTTAGAGCACTAGATTGTGGTTCTAGGGGTCGTGGGTTCGAATCCCATCAGCCACCCCATTCGACACAGGTCGCCGAACCGCGCGGGTCTTTTCGTTTCCGACGCCCTTTCCGCTCCCTCGGTGGCTCATGCATGCGGAACCGCGCCCCTCTGGCTCCGGCGCGTCCGGAAGGGGCAACCTCAGGAGGATACCGTCATGGCGACCGTCGCTCTGACCATGGATAACATCGACGACCTGATTTCCAAGAGCAACATCGTGCTGATCGACTTCTGGGCCGACTGGTGCGGTCCCTGCAAGATGTTCGGGCCGATCTTCGAGAAGGCCTCGGAGAAGCATTCCGACGTGGTCTTCGCCAAGTGCGATACCGAGGCCGAGACCGGCATCGCAGCCCAGTTCGGCATTCGCTCCATTCCCACCGTGGCGGTGTTTCGCGAGAAGGTGCTGCTGCTCCTGCAACCCGGCGCCCTGCCCGAGACCGCGCTCGAAGACCTGATCGGCAAGGTGAAGGAACTCGACATGGCCTCCATCCATGCCGAGATCGCCAAGCAGGAGTCCGAGCACGCCCATGACCACGGCGACGACCATGGCCACAGCCACGGCGGCTGCGGCTGCGGTGGCGGCGGCAAGGGCGGTTGCGGCTGAGGCGGGCGCAGGCTCCACACGGACGTTCGAGGAAGGGGGCCCCGCGGCCCCCTTCGCTTTTCCCGCGGCGGCGGAGTGACAGGCCGTGCCGAACCTGCTAAACCTCCGATCCGCCATGTCCAAGAAGTGGATCGCCATTTCCCTCAAGGTCCTGCTCTCGGGCCTGCTCATCTGGTATTTGTTCCGCAACGTCGATGTCGGTGCGGCCTACCAGCGGGCGCGCGGCCTTGATCCCTGGCTGGGGCTGGGGACCTTGGCCCTGTTCCTTTTCCAGTCGGCGATCGGCGGTTGGCGTTGGAACGCAGCGCTGGCGGCCATCGGCGAGCCTCTGTCCTTCTGGCGCAGCTTCGTGCTCTGCTACATCGGCGCCTTCTTCAACCAGACATTGCCTTCCGCCGTGGGTGGCGACGCGGTGCGGATGTACAAGGCGCGCCATGACGGCCTGTCGCTCAGCGCCGCCATCAACGGCGTCATGCTGGACCGAGTGTCCACGGTGGTGGCTCTGGTCTTCCTGGTGGTCGGCCTGCAGCCCCTGCTGCTGGCCAAGGTCGATCTGGGCGCGGCGGAATGGCTGTTTCCGCTGTTGTCTCTGGGTGCCCTGGCCGGCCTGGGTGTCCTGATGATGCTCGATCGCATGCCCGAGTCGCTGCGGCGCTGGAAGATCGTTCGCGGCTTGGCCTACCTGGCGACCGATACGCGGCGCCTGTTCCTCGTACCGCGTCATGCGGCTCGCTCGCTGTTCTTCAGCGCCATCGGCCACGTCAACATCTCGGTGGCGGTCTGGGTGCTGGCCCGCGCCCTGGCGATCGACATTTCGGTCGTCGACTGCCTGATCCTGATTCCCTTGGTCATCTTGATTACCACCCTGCCCATTTCCATCGGCGGTTGGGGTGTGCGCGAAGGCGCCATGGTGGGAACCCTGGGATTGGTCGGGGTGCCGGCGGAAAGCGCCCTGGTCTTGTCCATCCTGTTCGGCCTGAGCGCCATGGTGACGGCCTTGCCGGGGGGCGTGTTCTGGCTGATGGACGGCGGACGGCGCACCGATCTGGCTTTGGACGAAATACCCGTCGACACGGCTCTGCCGGCCGATGGCGAAAACTGATACCAAGGGAGATGCCACGATGAAGATCCAGTTCGGCGAGTCGGGCCTGCCCGCTACGGGCGTGGCGGTGGTGGGGGTCCTGTCGGGAGGCAAGGCGACTCCTTCCGCCGCAGCTCTCGACAAGGCCATGGACGGAGGGTTTCTCAGGGCCGCCAAGGCTGCCCATTTCAAGGGGGAGAAGGACCAGATCCTATCCCTGCCGGCGCCGGGCGGCACCAAGCTGGACCGAGCGGTCGGATTGGGCATGGGACCGGCGCGCAAGCTGGATGCAGGGACCTTGCAGGCTTTGGGCGGGCAAATCTACATCGCCCTGGCGGCCGCCAAGGGAGCGACGACTGCCGCCGTGCTGGTCGACTCCTTGCCTGGCTGCAAGCTTTCCCCTGCCGCCATGGCGGCCGAAATGGCACTGGGCCTCCGGCTGCGCTCCTACAGCTTCGACAAGTACTTCACGAAGCGCAAGAAGGACGATATGCCGACGCTTCGGACCGTGAAATTCCTGGTGGCCGATCCGGAAGAGGCGCGCCGTCTCTTCGCGCCGCTGGACAAGGTGGCGGATGGTGTCTTCCTGACCCGCGACTTGGTCTCGGAGCCGGCAAACGTCCTCTATCCGGAAGCGATGGCCAAGCAGGCCCGCGACGAGTTGGAACCGTTGGGTGTCGAAGTCGATATTCTCGATGCCAAGGACATGCGCAAGCTCGGTATGGGCTCGTTGCTTGGCGTCGGCCAGGGCAGCGTCAACGAGCCCCGTCTGGTCGCCATGCAATGGTGGGGCGCCGGCAAGCCGGTGGCCGCGCTTGGTAAAGCCAAAGGCCGCAGGAAGGTGAAGGCGGAGGAGGGCGCCGCCCAGGACCCGCGGGCACCTCTGGCTTTCGTCGGCAAGGGCGTCACCTTCGACACCGGGGGCATTTCCATCAAGCCTTCCGCCGGCATGGAGGAGATGAAATGGGATATGGCCGGCGCCGGCGCGGTGATCGGGTTGATGAAGGCATTGGCGGGCCGCAAGGCGCGGGTGAACGTGGTGGGCATCATCGGTTTGGTCGAGAACATGCCATCCGGCAACGCGCAGCGTCCGGGCGACGTGGTGACGTCGATGTCCGGCCAGACCATCGAGGTGCTGAACACCGACGCGGAAGGGCGTCTGGTGCTGGCCGATGCGCTCTGGTACTGCAAGGATCGCTTCGCGCCCCGCTTCATGGTCGACCTGGCAACATTGACGGGCGCCATGGTCATCGCCTTGGGCCACGAGATGGCCGGCCTTTTCGCCAGCGACGACAAGCTGGCCGACCATTTGATCGCTGCCGGCCGGGCCGTGGACGAGCGCCTCTGGCGCCTGCCCTTGGGCGAGGAATACGACAAGATGCTGAAGTCCGACATCGCCGACATGAAAAACATCAGCGGCGGCCGTTCGGCGGGGAGCATCACCGCGGCCCAGTTTCTCAAGCGGTTCGTCGGCGACGTGCCTTGGGCCCATCTGGATATCGCGGGCACCGCCTGGACCAACAAGGACCGTCCGGTGGTTCCCAAGGGGGCCGCGGGCTTCGGCGTGCGGCTCCTTGATCGTCTGATCGCCGACCATTACGAGGCCAAGTAGGGGAGGGGGGCGGTGACCGCTGTCGCCTTCTACCACCTGAAGCGCTGGCCGCTGGAACAGGCCCTGCCCAAGCTGTTGGAAAAGACGCTGGCTTCGGGCAAGCGCGGCCTGGTGATGGCCGGCTCGCCGGAACGGGTGGAGGCGCTGAATACCTTGCTCTGGACCTACGATCCGGATTCGTGGCTGCCTCACGGGGGCATCAAGGACGGTAGCCCGCAAGCCCAGCCCATCTGGTTGACCTGCGAAGACGAGAATCCCAACGGCGCCACATACCTTTTCCTCACCGATGGGGCGGACTCGCCCCGTGTCGGCGAGTTCGAACGTTGCTTCGACTTGTTCGACGGCAACGACGAGGAGACGGTTCTGTCTGCACGGGAGCGCTGGAAGGCATGCAAGGCAGCCGGCCACGACCTGACCTATTGGCAGCAGACGGAAAGCGGCGGTTGGGAAAAGAAGGGGTAGATCCCTATTTGCGGCCCGGGGCGAAGCTGCGGGCCGGGCGCTTCGGGGGATTAGCCTTAGCCTGCTTGGCTGCCTCGCGTTCGGCCAATCGCAGGCTCTTCATGTTGCGGTCCCAGACGATGTAGGCCTTGATGCGGTCTTCGATCCGCTTCTGGAAAACGAGAAAAGTGACTTGCGCGCCGATATAGGCGAGCACCGGAGAAGCCAGCAGTGTGAACATCCAGAAGACCACGTGGACGGCGGTCACATAGCTGATCAGCATCGCATGGTAATAGGTGGCAAAAAGAACCAGCATCGCCTCGGACGCCAAGGCCATGCGGAAGCCCAGGGTCTCGGTGAAGGTGCGTGGCTTTATCGGTCCGCCGAAGGCAAGAAGGATATTGCGCAGCAATCCCCCGAAGAGATTGCTGAGCAGGATTACCATGCATACGGCGGCCACGAACGACTGATGCTTCGTGAATCCGAACAGCGTCAAGATCTGTTCGAAGAAACCCATTCTCTCAACCCCGTCACACCGAAGACCGCCATCGCCTTTGACGGCAAGCCTCCCGTTCCCAGCCCACTCGCCCATTCGGCCGACTTTAGCATGGATGATAGGATGTCGACCGAATTCCAAAATGTAATATCGGCCACAAATACCTAAAGAACAGTATACGGAACCACGGCAAATGACGACAAAAAAACCATCGGGGATCGGAATTTACGTCAACGCGATTCTCGGCATCATCCGTCCAGGCCGCCGCGGCGGCTGATGGTCACGTCCCGGTTCACGTAGGCGCCCAAGACGAAACCGAAGCCCAGCATCAGGGTCATCATCGCCGTCCCGCCGTAGGAAATCAGCGGCAAGGGCACGCCCACCACCGGAATCAGGCCCATCACCATGGCGATGTTGATGAAGACGTAGAGAAAGAAGGTCGTGGTCACGCCCAACGTCACCAACCGGGTGAACTGGCTGCGGCATCGGATGGCGATGGCGAAGCCGTAGGCGACGATCAGGCTGTAGAGACCGACCAGGGCCACTCCGCCCGCCATGCCGAACTCCTCGGCCAGCATGGTGAAGATGAAATCGGTCTGCTTCTCGGGCAGGAAGTTCAAATGGGCTTGGCTGCCCTGTAGAAACCCCTTGCCGAACACGCCGCCCGAGCCCAGGGCGATCTTCGACTGGATGATGTGGTAGCCGGCGCCTAGCGGATCGCGTTCGGGATCAAGGAAGGTGAGTATGCGTTGCTTCTGGTAGTCGCGCAGAAAATTCCAGGCCACCGGCGCGGCGGACAGTCCACCGATCCCCATCAACCAGAACTTCCACATGCGCACCCCGGCCAGGAAGAATATGGCCAAGCTGACGAAGACCAGCATCAGGGCTGTTCCAAGGTCCGGTTGGCGCAGAACCAGGGCCGAAGGAATGACCACCATGAGGAGCGGGGGTACCAGGAAGGCGATCCGTCCGACATCCTCGACGCTGCATCCGTGGAAATAGCGCGCCAGCGCCAGCACCAGGGCGATCTTCATCAGTTCGGAAGGCTGTAGGGAGATGATCCCCAGGTCGATCCAGCGTTGGGCGCCCATTCCCACCACGCCGACCAGTTCCACCGCCACCAACAGAACGAGGCTGAACAGATAGAAGGGATAGGCATATTTCATCCATAGGCGTACGTCGGTCAGCGCCACCACGAGCATGATAAGGAGGCTGGCTCCGAAGCGCATGATCTGGCGCGAGGACCAGGGGTCCATCTTGCCGCTGGCGGCCGAGAACAGCATCACGAAACCGGCCGTCGCCACCAAGCAGAGCAGCAGGACCAGAAGCCACTGGACCTGCAGGAGGCGCTGCCCGATCGACATTTCCCCTCGTCGGTTGCCGAGTCCCACTATTCTCATCCCCGGGCTCCCGCGGGCTTTCCGTCATCCTCGGCGATCCGTCCGGCGATGCCGGGGCCGGCCGAGCCGCGGGTTTGCGCCTCCAGCAGGATGTCCCGAACGATGGGAGCCGCCGTTTGAGAGCCGCTGCCGCCGTGTTCGACAACGACGGCCGCGGCATAGCGGGGATTGTCGGCCGGTGCGAAGGCGACGAACAGGGCGTGGTCCCGTTCCTCCCAAGGCAAATCCTTGTTCTTCTTCACGCCCTGGTCGCGTTCGGCCTTGGAGATGCGGCGGACCTGGACGGTGCCGGTTTTCCCCCCCATCTCGAACCCCTCGCGGGCGATGCGCGATCCGTAGGCCGTGCCCCCCGGTTCGTTGACCACCGACGTCATGGCGTCGCGTACCACTTTCAGGTGGGCGGGCGAGATGCCCAGGGAGTCGAATTGGGGAACGGCCTCGTCCTGGGCGAAATCCCCCGAAGTGACGCGGCGGGTCAAGTGCGGGGTCACGGCCTGGCCATTACTCGCCAAGCGGGCCGCCATCACCGCGAGTTGCAGGGGCGTGGCAAGGATGTAGCCCTGGCCGATGCCGAGGATCAGGGTCTCGCCCTGGGTCCAGGCCTGCTTCATGGCGGCCTGCTTCCATTCGCGGCTAGGCACCAGGCCGTTGCCTTCGCCGGGCAGGTCGATGCCCAAGGGCTGGCCCAGGCCCAGCTTGCGCGCCATGGCGGAAATGCGTTCCATGCCGGTGCGCTTGGCCGTTTCGTAGAAATAAACGTCGCAGGAATGGGTGATGGCGCCGTGCAGGTCCAGGGCACCGTGGCCATGCTTCTTCCAGCAGTGGAATTCGGCATCGCCCAACTGGGTCGAGCCGTTGCAGTAGAACACGGATTTCGGGTTGATGATGCCCTTTTCCAAGGCTGCCAGCGCCACGATCATCTTGAAGGTCGAGCCGGGGGCGTATTGGCCGGCGATGGACTTGTTGATCAGGGGCGTATGGGGATTCTTGGTCAAGGCCTTCCATTCCTCCCCGGTCAGGCCCTTGTTGAAGGCGTTGGGCTCGTAGCTGGGGGTGGAAGCCATGGCCAGCACATCGCCGGTCACCACGTCGACGATTACAGCCGAAGCACTTTCGCCTTCCAGTCGGCGGCTGACCATCTTCTGCAGTTCCAGATCGATGGTGAGCACGACCTCGGCGCCGGGCTGGCCTTCATGGCGGCTCAGTTCCCGGATCACCCGGCCGACTGCGTTGACCTCGACCTCCAGGCTGCCGCCCTTGCCGCGCAGGGCCAGGTCGTGAATGCGTTCGATACCAGCCTTGCCGATGCGGAAGCCTGGCAGTTCCAGTAGCGGGTCGCCGGTCATCTCGTCTTCGGATACAGAAGATACGTAGCCGAGGACGTGAGCCGTGTCGGCGCCGTGGGGATAGAATCGGGTCTCGCCCACGTCGATGAAAACGCCCGGAAGGTCGGGAGTGTTGACTTCGACCCGGGCCACTTCCTCCCAGGTCAGGTTTTCCCGCACCGTTACGGGTACGAACTTGCGCTTGCGGCGGATCTCGCGGAACACGCGCCGCCGATCATTGTCGGTAATGGGGACGATCTGGGACAGGGCGTCCAGGATGTCGCCGATGTCCTGGTCCTTCTTGGACACGTCCTCCGGGACAAGAAGGACACGGTAGTTCTGCTGATTCACCGCGACATGGCGGCCGAAGCGGTCGACGATGCGCCCGCGTGGCGGCGGCAGCAGACGCAGATTGATGCGGTTTTCGTCGGCTAGCGTGCGATAGCGCGCCGATTCCACGACTTGCAGGTAGTACATACGGCCGATCAAGGTGGAAAGCAGGGCAGCCTGAAATCCGCCCAGCATCAGGGCCCGGCGAGTGAAAATCTTTTGGCGATCGGTATCGCGCTGCATCAATCGTTCCTCAGAACGGCCTGCTGCCAACCCAGGAAGAGCCAGGAGAGCAGCGGGAAGGCACCAAGGGTCGCCAGATACTGGAAGAGACCGGCCCTGCCCTGGACGAAGCCGCCGTTCAGCGCCGAAACCGTCAGCCAGAGAAAGAACACGGCGCCCGCGCCCACCATCGCGAAACCAAGCCAATGGATGACGAACGACTTTCCAATGAAGAACCGGCGCTGCGACAGAACCGCCCCGTAGACCATTAGGAAGACCAAGGTGCTGGAGCCGAACGGCAGGCCGGTCAAGGCATCGTGCAGCAGTCCAAGAAGAAAGACGGCGGCCGCCGGCATGAGGTCCGGACGATAGATGGTCCAGTGGTATATGGCGGCCACGGGCAGCAGGGGGGCCATCTCGGCCAAGCCGGGGACGTGCAGGGGGGCCAGTTCGACCACCAGCAGGAAGAGGGTGAGGGCGAAGGGAGTCAGATGGCGGGCCAGCGCATCCAGCCGATGCCACAAGGACCGCTTCATTTCGGCGGGCCCGCATCGGCTGGGGCGTCGTCCGGATCGTCGTCCTCGTCGCCGACATCGGCTGGCGATGTCAGGATGCCCTTCAAGCCATAATCCACGATCCTCAGGTATTCCAGGCGGTCACGATCGACCAGGGGGCGAACCGAAATTCCCGCCTCGCTTACCGCGGAAACGACGCCGACGGGAAGGCCGGGCGGAAACACGCCGGCATGTCCCGAAGTCACCACGCGATCACCGGGCGAAACCTCGGCGCCGGGCGGCAGGTAAAGCAGGTTTGCCTGATCCGAATTGTTGCCGGCCAGCATGGCCCGGGTGCGCGTCGGTTCCACGACCACGGGAACCCGCGAGTTCAAATCGGTGAGCAGCAGAACGCGCGACGAATGGCGTCCGACGCTGGTGATGCGTCCGACCAGGCCCTGGCCACTGACCACCACCTGCCCTTTGCGCACGCCGTCGCGCTGGCCGGCGTTGAGCAGCAGGCTGCGTGCGAAGGCGCCACCGGTATTGCCGATCACCCGGGCGGTGACGAAACGGATCTCGCCGTCAGGAGAAAAATGCAGGAGGTCGCGGAGCGCCTTGTTCTCCGCCTCCAGCTTGCGGGCCGCCGCCTGCCACTGCAGCAACCGGCCGCTTTCTTCGCGCAGGCGGAGATTTTCTTCGTGCAGGTTGGAAATTTCCCGCGCCGTGCGGACCATTTCGGCGATGGTGGCGGTCGGCCGCGCCAGGGCGTCCAGCATGGGAGTCAGGGCGTCGGTGATCTGGGTGCGAAACCGTTCGACCAACACCACATCGGCCTTGCCCAGCATCATGGCGGCGAAGGCGGCCATCACCAGTCCCAGATAGGCGAATCGCTGAGCCGCGCCCCGGATGGGGGCGGCAATACGCGAAATGGGCCGGGCGCGTTCCTTCACATCGTCCCTCGCACCAGCGAACAGCCGCTTCAGCCCATCCGGGCCGAAATCACCTTGATTCTAAATAATTTTCACAAACCAGGCAACCGCGAACCGCGCTCAATACATGGTCGACAGGACGTGCTTCAGCCTCTTCATGTCTTCCAGAGCCCGGCCGGTGCCCAGGACGACGCAGGACAACGGATCGTCGGCGATCGACACCGGCAGTCCGGTGGCGTGCCGGAGCACATGGTCCAGATTGCTGAGCAGGCCCCCGCCGCCGGTAAGCACGATGCCCTTGTCGACGATATCGGCCGCCAGTTCGGGGGCGGTGTGTTCGAGTGCGACCTTGACCGCCTCGACGATGGCGCTGACCGGTTCGGCCAAGCCTTCGGCGATTTCCCGCTCGGTGATGACGATTTCCTTGGGCACGCCATTCATCAGGTCGCGACCCTTGATTTCCATGGTTCGGCCGTCGCCGTCGGCGGGCGGGCAGGCGGAGCCGATTTCTTCCTTGATGCGGGCGGCGGAGCTTTCGCCGACCAGGAGGTTATGGTTGCGGCGGATGTAGGCGATGATCGCCTCGTCCATCATATCGCCACCGACGCGCACGCTACGCGAATAGACGATACCGCCCAGGGAGAGCACCGCCACCTCGGTGGTGCCGCCGCCGATGTCGACCACCATGGAGCCGGTGGGTTCGGTGACCGGCAGGCCGGCGCCGATAGCGGCGGCCATGGGTTCTTCGATCAGGAAGACCTTGCGGGCACCGGCGCTTTCGGCCGATTCCTGGATGGCGCGCCTTTCCACCGCCGTGGAGCCCGAAGGCACGCAGACGATCACCAACGGACTGGCGAAGGTCTTGCGGTTGTGGACCTTGCGGATGAAGTACTTGATCATCTCCTCCGCCACCTCGAAGTCGGCGATCACGCCGTCGCGCAACGGTCGAATGGCGCGGATGTTGCCCGGCGTGCGGCCAAGCATCTGCTTGGCCTCCTCGCCCACGGCCAACACCTGCTTCTTGCCCTTGTTCTCGGCGATGGCGACCACGGACGGTTCGTTCAGCACGATACCCTTGCCCTTGACGTAGACAAGGGTGTTGGCGGTGCCGAGGTCGATGGCCATGTCGGCCGAGAGGAAACCGAAAAGTCTGGAGAACATGACGCTTCAGTAGCCCGTAACGAAAAACACGTCAACACTGCCGATGGCGACCGTGACCGCCGCCGGTGCTGGTCTGGCTCGGTAACTGCGAAGTGATGCTATCTCTAACACATCCGCGGCGCCACGAGAAGAAGCTTGCGGGGCCGGGGAAAATTCCCGGCCCCGCGAAATTCGTAGCAATTCGTCACGCCGACAGGGCGGCCGGCGCGGTCTTCTCGCGCCGCACCAGCAATTTGTTCAGCGCGTTCAGGTAGGCCATCACCGAAGCCACCAAGGTATCGGTATCGGCCCCGTAGCCGTGGGACTGGTGGCCTTCATCCTCCAGGCGGACCGTGACCTCGGCCTGGGCGTCGGTGCCCTGGGTCACGGCATGGACCTGATACAGTTTCAGCCGCGCCTCGTGGGGGAACAGCTCCTTGATGGCCTTGAAGGCAGCATCGACCGGGCCGTCGCCGGTGGCGGTCGTGGCGCGGCGCTCGCCGTCCACGTCCAATTCCAGCACCGCCTCGGGCGGACGCTTGGTGGTGCCGCAGGCGATACCCAGCGAGATCAACCGCAGGCGGTCGTACATGCGCGACACGGTATCGTCGACCAGGGCCACGATGTCCTCGTCGAAGACTTCCTTCTTCTTGTCGGCCAGGTCCTTGAAGCGCTTGAACGCATCCTCCAGGGCGTTGTCGCCCAGTTCGTAGCCCAGGATCTTCAGCTTATCCTTGAAGGCGGCACGGCCGGAATGCTTGCCCAGCACCAGGGTCGACTTGTTCAGGCCCACCGACTCGGGGGTCATGATTTCGTAGGTCTGGGCATGCTTCAGCATGCCGTCCTGGTGGATGCCGGACTCGTGGGCGAAGGCGTTGGCGCCGACTATGGCCTTGTTCGGCTGTACCGGGAAGCCGGTGACGTTGGACACCAGCTTGGAGGCCCGCATGATCTGGGTGGTGTCGACGCCATGCACGAAAGGCATCCGGTCGTGGCGGGTGCGCAGGGCCATGATGATTTCTTCCATGGCCGCGTTGCCGGCCCGCTCACCCAGTCCGTTGATGGTGCATTCCACCTGGCGGGCACCATTGGACACGGCGGCCAGGGAATTGGCGACCGCCAAGCCCAGGTCGTTGTGGCAATGGACCGAGATGGTCGCCTGGTCGATGTTGGGCACCCGGTCGAACAGCATACGGATCAAGGCGCCGAACTCGTCGGGGATGGCATAGCCCACGGTGTCGGGAATGTTGATGGTGCGGGCGCCGGAGCGGATGGCGGCCTCGACGCAGCGGCACAGGAAGTCGTGGTCGGTGCGCGAGCCGTCTTCCGCCGACCATTCCACGTCGTCGGTGAACTGGCGGGCCAGGGTGACGCTTTCGATGATGCGCTCGTAAACCTTGTCCGGCTCCATCTGCAGCTTGTACTTCATGTGCAGGGGGCTGGTGGAAATGAAGGTATGGATGCGCCCGCGCGGCGCGGGCCGGATGGCATCGGCACAGCGTTCGATGTCGCCCTTGGTGGCGCGGGCCAAGCCGCAGACGGTGGACTTCCGGATGCGCGAGGCAATGGCATGGACGGCCTCGAAATCTCCTTCCGAGGCGATGGGGAAGCCGGCTTCGATCACGTCCACGCCCATGGATTCCAGCACCTCGGCGATGGCGACCTTCTCGTCCAGGTTCATGGAGGCGCCCGGCGACTGCTCGCCGTCGCGCAGGGTGGTGTCGAAGATGATGATGCGGTTGGGGTCCTTGGCGGTCGTCATGGGTCTGTTCCTTCGGGTCCTGATGATCTGCGTTTAGGTTCGCGGAGCCGCGAATAGCGGCTCGCATCCCCTGAACGTCCGCCGCGCCCAAACCGGAGGGGCGCGCAAGCGGCGCTCAGGGGCACCTAAGTCGCAGGACCCCGGGAATGCCGCTTCGAGCGGCCTGGGCGTGCGGGCGCACCGCTGACGCGGTCGCCTTGGTCCCCGTCCTGAAATCACCCATTCGGGTCATGACACGCCCACGAATCGAGACACACTGCGAACAAGCTAGTCAAGGAAGCCCTGGAAATCAAGAGCGGGAACGAATCTTGTGTCCGTAGCATATGATGTGAGCGATCCTGGAAGACTTCCAGAGAAGGGGCGTCCATGGGTCGGTGCAGAGTGCTATCGGAGGTCCGCGTGATGCGGTTGGAAGAAGTAGTGGGGCGGTTGGGCGATGGCCGGCTGTCGCGCGAGGAGCCACTTCTTCCTGCATCATTGCCTCATCACGGCCAAGGTGCCGCGCCTCCCATAACCCGCGACGTATCTGCTGGCACCAGTCGTCATCTTTACTTAGAATGGATCGGCTCGCTGGGGGGCCATTTTCATTGGGATGGGATGGGAAGGGTACGGCCGTGCTGGGAAAGACTGGGGCGAAGGTAATGACAACCGCATTTGGGGGGACCGGAAAAAATTTGGCCTTTTTTTCCGTCAAGGTGGGGACCTGGTCTTTAGGGGGAGGGGTTCTTCTTCCGCTGGCCGGATTGGCCTTGCTCGGAGGGGCCGTAATAATCGCGAGGCGCCACTCTTCCGTCCGACGCAACAGCGATCATGGCAGAGCAAGAAGAATAGGTGGAGACACTCCATTCAAGTTTTGGAATTCCGTCAGGAATGCTGCATCCAGACTGGCAAACCGTACTTCTGAGGATTTCGAGCAGGCCATTTCCCACATGGGGATGGAAAGAATCCAGGTGGAATATCCCCTGGCAGGTACATGGAGATGGGTTGGGAAGCGCGTCTCCAATTGGATGGATCGGCGATAAATTACTTTTTTAGCGGCTATTCATCATGCGCAGCATAGGAGGCAAACAAGGCATTCCTTTGCGTCGCCGTGACCGGAGCCTGGGTGACGAACGAATCGATCAGCCCGTCTGTAAGCCTAATCAGAATGTCGGCGGATCATCGGAGGGCGATGAGCAAAATAGTGGAGAGAACAGTACGGAGATTTCAAAATTTCTCGGAGAGTCGAAAAAGGCGCGCAAGCCATACCAGTCGTTCAGAAGGCATATTACTAAGGTGGATATCGAAAAGAACGCACATGATCTGGCCGAGCTGTTTCACGGGCACGGGGATAAGGCTGCGGACCGTGTGCTTCGGGAAATCGCAGGAAACGGCGTTCTAGCCATATTGGTTTATGATAGCGCCCACCCCCGCCGCACTTCGAACGACCCCAATGAGTTGGTCTACGGGCTGATGAAGGGTAAGACGACTCATGAAGTGGATAGCGTCGAGAAGAGGGCAACCGAACTCGCCGCGATGTGGCTCTCCCACGACTCGGATACCAAAGCGCACGCCCTCGCGGACATCCTGAAGGATGGATTGCTGGCCATCTGGACCTTCGAGCAACTGCCCCCTCCGGACGCGACCAATGATCGCGCCACTCTGAAGAAGGCCCTGGTCGCCGTCTTCAGCTTAATCCGGGGCGGCATGACCCGGTGATGCCAAGGCGAGACCGGCACCGGCAATCCGAGGCGCCCAGGAACCGGTGCCGTCGTTGTCGGCGCGAGACCTGTTCATCCCGTGGCTTCATTGATGGCCTCGATCATATCGTCGCCTTCCGCCCGGGCGCGCCGATTGCGGTAATAACCGTAGCCGGCAAGGCCGACCACACCGGCGAGCAACGCCGGCCCCCAGGCACCTAGGCCCAGGCCTAGCCCCAAGCTGAGGCCCGTTCCTGTCCAGATGGTTCCCGCCGCGACAGTTTTCACTGCCGTGGCGCCAACAATCGCCTTGCCGCTGCCGACGGCGATCTTCGACAGCCCTACCGCCGGCTTGGTCAAGGCCGCAGCCTTAGCCAAAGCCGAACCGCTGGCCGTTGCCTTGGTCGCCGTCGCGCTTGCCACCGGCTTCAATGCAAGCCAAGTGGTGCCGGGATCTCCCGCCATCAGCGGAGCCTTGCCCACGGTCACCGTCTTGCCAAGGAAGCTCGTTGCAGAAGCCGCATCGGCCGTCTTCAGGGCAACGATATCGCCGCCGCCGACAGGCTGGAGGAATAGCCATTTGCTGGCGCCCTTGCCGAGCATCGGAGGATTGATGACCGTGAAGGTCTTTCCAACCAACGAAGAGGCATGAAGCCCCTGTTTGGCCCCCTCCAACTGGAGCAGAGACAGCGACGACCCAGCGGCCGCGGCCTTGACCGTACCACCGGCCAGGGGCTTGAGGACCAACCATTTCCCCACGGTGGAACCAGTTACGACGGGAGCCTTTGCCACGGTGACCGACTTCCCAACCAAGGCCGAGAGCTCCGTCACTTGGCGGGCGCTTTCCAGCTTGAGGGCGACGGTGCTGCCAGCGCCCCCATCAGGCGTCAGAAACAGCCAACTCCCCAATCCCTGGCCGGAAGTCGAGACGTTGCCAACGGTGTAGGTGTTGCCGGCAAGCGCCGCAAGCTGCGCAGCTTGGGTTGCCCCATCGACCTGGGCCATAACGATTTCCGCCACCATAATTTCCCACCCCTTTTGAATAACGCCCAAAAGCACCCGACGATGGGGGATACTAAACCCGCAAGACCTGCATGGTCAATGCCATGTCTGACCATGCACCGTCCGGACCCGTCCGGACAGAGCGGGAAAGAATTTCACTTCGTTCGTCGGGCCATACCGAAGAGGTAAGGCCGTCTTGACAGAGGGGGGGAGGGCATGGCAATAAGCGCAAAATGACTTGCAAGTAAGTCGCAATACGATTTCATCGAGGAAATCATGAACGCCATCGCCGAAGTGCCCGTCGAGATCCATCGGGATCGCTCGGTGGACGTCCGGGACTTCATCTGGCTGGCGGCCCTGGGGCGGGCCGCCCGAGGGCCGGCACCTCTCGGGGAGGTTCGTGCCTACCTCGCGGACCTGGCCTCCGGATTCGGGGCATCGGCTGTCGATATGGTCGGCGGATGCATCGACGCCATGCGGCAGGGACGGCATCTGGAAGCTGCCGAAGATCGGACCGACGGCGGCCATCGGCTGGCTCTCACGCCGACCGGGCACCAGACCTTTCTCTTTCTCCTTGGTCGGCCGATTCCGCGTCCGGCCACGGCGATTGGGCGGATCGGGCTGAAATTGAAGCTGGACTATATCGACCTGATCGGGCGGGCGGATCGGCGGCGCCTTCTCGAGGGGCTGGTCGCGGCCTGCATGAGCGAACTGGCAAGCAGGGATGGCGAGGCCGATGGCGTGGGCCGCTTCGGAAAACTTTGGTTCGAGCACGATGTCGAGCGTGTGCGGCGCGATATCGCCCTGCTGAACACCCTGATCGACCTGAACGACAGATAGGGATACGGGGAAAATCGGCGCCAGTCCTTCCGTGGGCGCTTCGCGGCACGGGGCTTGACAGATACGGACTGATGGGGCCTCATTTCCTGGCTCCGCGACCCGTTCCCTGGGGGGGAAAAGATGACCTGTCGCTCCTTGATGACCAGCAAGCCCCTGGTCCTGCGCGAAACCGATCCGTTGGACAAGGGAGTCCACCTGCTGTTGGCGAACCGTCTGCACGCCTTGCCGGTGGTGGACGGGGAAGGCCGATACCTGGGCCTGTTCGACTTGCCGTCGGTGTTTCAGGCCATGCTGCCCAGCATCGCCACCTTCGACGAGAATCTGGTGGATCTGAATTTTATCGGCGACGACATCGACGATCTGCGGGTCAACCTGCCCAACGACACTCCGGTGATCGGCTTTCTCGATACCCGGATCGAACCCATCGGTCCCGATTTATCCCTGAAGGAGACCCTGCTCAGGGTTTTCCGTTGCCGTTGCGCCCTGCCCGTGGTCGATGCCGTTACCGGCAAGTTGGAGGGCATGGTCTCGCCCTGGGGGGCGCTGGACGCCATCGAACGCCGCAAGAAGGCCCGGTCATGACCGAACACGCCGCCTGGATGCCGCAAGTCTGGTTCGGATGGAACGCGATGGCGGTTTCGGCCACCATCCTGGTCATCACCTACGCCGCCATCATCAGCGAGAAGATCAACCGCGCCGTCATCGCCCTGGTGGGCGCCGGGGTGATGATCGTCATCGGCGTGCTGAACCAGGAAGCCGCCATCCGCGGTATCGACTTCAACACCATCGCCCTGCTGACCGGGATGATGATCCTGGTGTCCGTCACCCGCAAAAGCGGGCTTTTCCAGTACGTGGCCATCTGGTCGGCCAAGAAGGTGCAGGCCAGCCCGCGCGGCCTGCTGTTCGTCCTGCCCATCGTCACCGCCGTCTTTTCGGCCCTGCTGGACAACGTGACCACGGTCCTGCTGATCGTTCCCGTCACCCTGGTCATCACCGACGAACTGAAGGTCAAGGCCTATCCCTTCCTGGTGGCCGAGATCCTGGCTTCCAACATCGGCGGCACCTCGACCCTGATCGGCGATCCGCCCAACATCATGATCGGCTCGCAGACCGACCTGACCTTCAACGACTTCCTGTTCAACCTGGCGCCCGTGGTGATCGTCATCCAGATCGCCACTAGTCTGGTCCTCGATTTCGTCTGGGGCCGCAAGATGGCCGCCGCGCCCGAAGCCCGCGCCCGCGTCATGGCCTTCCACGAGAACGAGGCGATCAAGGACGTGCTGCTGCTCAAGCAGTCGCTGTCCGTGCTGGGGCTGGTGATCCTGGCCTTCGTCACGGCCCGCCTGCTGCACCTGGAACCGGGCACCATCGCCATGTTCGGCGCCGCCCTCTTGATGCTGATCCACAACCTGGGCCGCAGCCCGGAAGCCCAAAGCGAGGACGTCCACCACACCTTCACCGAGGTGGAATGGATCACCATCTTCTTCTTCGTCGGCTTGTTCATCGTGGTCTACGGGGTGGAAACCTCCGGCCTGCTCAAGCTGCTGGCGGAACAGCTGGTGGCGGCCACCGGCGGTGACATGACCCGGACGGCGCTGGCGATCCTCTGGGCCTCCGCCATCCTGTCGGCCATCGTCGACAACATCCCCTTCGTCGCCACCATGATCCCCCTTATCAAGGCCATGGCGCCCACCTTCGGCGGCCCCGAGAACCTGGAACCCCTCTGGTGGTCCCTGTCGCTGGGCGCCTGCCTGGGCGGCAACGGCACGCTGATCGGAGCGTCGGCCAACCTGACGGTGGCGGGTCTGGCGGAACGGGCCGGCCAGCCGATCCGCTTCATCCCGTATATGAAAAGCGCTTTCCTGCTGATGATCCTCAGCGTCGCCATCAGTCATGTCTACGTCTGGTGGCGTTATTTGTAGCGAAAGGTCTGTCGCCTTCCTTCGCGATTGGCGCTAGACTCCCCTGGGGTCAATCGAACAGGTTCGTTTAGCCATGACCAGCCGCCGGGTGCTCATTCTCGACGACGATGCCGAGTTGCGGGAGTTCATCACCGTCATCGTCCAGAAGGAAGGGTTCGAGACCCTTTCCATCGAAACCTTCGCCGGGCTGAAGGAAACGTTCGCCGATTTCCAGCCCGATCTGATCGTCCTCGACTTGTCGTTGCAGGATACGGATGGCGTCGAGGTGTTGCGCTACCTGTCGGGCCGGGGCGCCAAATCCTCCATCCTCCTGATTAGCAGCTTCGACGAACGCCTGCTGCGCAGCGCCCTGAACCTGGGCGAATCCTACGGCCTCAACATGCTGGGCAACCTGCAAAAGCCGCTGCGGCCGGCCGACGTGCGGGCCATGCTGGCCAAGCTTCCCGAAGTCAGCGCCACGGTGCGCGAAGGCGACCTGGACTTGGCCATCCGTCACGACCACCTGTTCCTCAACTTCCAGCCCAAGGTCGACATGCGCAGCCGCCAAGTGCTGAGCGCCGAGGCCTTGGTGCGCTGGAACGATCCCAAGCGCGGCATGATCTTCCCCGACCAGTTCATCGCCCTGGCCGAACGTTCCGGCCTGATCGATCCGATGACCGAGCGCATCCTGCGCAAGGCCATCGCGGCAGCCTGCGTCTGGCGCGATCGGGGCCTGAACATCGCCGTGGCGGTCAACCTGTCGGCGGCGTCGCTGACCGACCTGGAATTCCCCACCCGGGTTTCGGCGCTATTGGCCGAAGCCAAGCTGGATTCCAGCCGCCTGATCCTGGAAGTCACGGAAACCTCGGCCATGACCGACGCCAAGGCGACCATGGACATCCTGACCCGCCTGCGCATCAAGGGCATCAACATCTCGCTGGACGACTTCGGGACCGGCTATTCCTCCCTGGTCGAACTGCACCGCATGCCCTTTTCGGAACTCAAGATCGACCGTTCCTTCGTCATGGACTCCCACAAGGACAAGGACTCGCGGATCATCGTCGAGGCCATCTTGGGCCTAGCCCACGCCTTGCAGATCAAGACGGTGGCCGAAGGCGTCGAAACCGAGGCACACTGGGATATGCTGGCCGAGTCAGGATGCAACATGGCCCAGGGCTACTACCTGTCCCGGCCCTTGCCCCAGGACGACTTCCTCGCCTGGGTGGCCGACTGGAACAAGCGGATATCCTGACTTCACCCCATGGCCTCGGGATAGGCCGTGCGAAGCTCCCTTTCCGCGTCACGGAAGGATTGGGCCAAGGCGTCTCCGAGTTCGGGAAGGCGGTCGCGGTCGCCGCCCCGGGCGGCATCCTCCAAGGCCTTGGCGACTCCTTGGACGCCGGCGATGCCGAGGGTGCTGGACACGCCCTTGAGGCTGTGGGCTTCCTTGGCGATGGCCGTCAGGTCGAGGGCCCGCAGGGCAACGGCCAGCTTGACCAGGCGATCTTCCGTATTCACCAGGAAGGATTTCACCAAGCGGGCCACCGGAGCCTTGCCCAGATCCTCCTCCAGATTACGCAGGACATCCCAGTCGAGAATGCCTGCCGCCTCGATGGCCTCGCGCGGCATGGTCTCCGGGGGCGGTGCCTCATTCACTCCCGTGAAGGTGGCGATGGCTTCCGCCAGCTTGTTCCGGTCCACCGGCTTGGCGATATAGCCGTCCATGCCGGCCAAGCGACATTTCTCCTCATCCCCCTTCATGGCGTTGGCGGTCATGGCGACGATGGGCACCCGGCTGGCATGGCCTGGCAGGGCGCGGATGGTTCGCGTCGCCTCGTAGCCATCCATCTCGGGCATTTGCACGTCCATGAACACGAGATCGTAAGGCAAGCTGCGCACGGCATCGACGGCCTCGCGGCCGTTGGCCGCCACATCGGCGCGGAATCCCAGCCGACCCAGCAAACCTACCGCCACCTCCTGGTTGACCGGCACGTCCTCGACCACCAAGATACGCAACCGGGATGCCCCGGGCGCCGCACCCACCGCCGACGTTGGGCTGCCTGTCCGGGGCGCCGCCTGCACGGTCCGGGCGTTGCTGGCGCTGACCAGCACGTCGAACAGGGCCGACTGGCGGATCGGCTTGACCAGATATCCATCGACGCCGACGCCGTCGATTTCCCTGCGGATATCCGCCCCCTGCAGGGAAGATGCCACGATCACGCAGAGCCCCTTGAAGGTCGGGTCTCCGCGCAACACGTGCAACAGATCGATGCCCGACATGCCGGGCATGTGCACATCGAGCAGAAGGGTCTGGAACGGGCGCCCCTCCTTGATGGCTTGGCGCAGAAATCCGAGCGCCATGGTCGCGTCTCCCGCCGCCTGGCAGGGCACGTCCCAGGATCCCAGCATGCGCAGGAACACCTCGCGGTTGGTGGCGTTGTCGTCGACCACCAGGACCCGCCGGTTCCGCAGGACGTCGGCCTGATCGGCCGGAACCTGACGTTGGGATTCGCCCACCTTCTCGATAGGAATCTCGAACCAGAACAGGCTCCCATCTCCGAGCCGGCTTTCCACGCCGATACGGCCGTCCATGGCTTCGACCAGGCGCTTGCAGATGGCCAGCCCGAGGCCCGTCCCGCCGTAGCGGCGGGCCGTCGAAGCATCGACCTGGGAAAAACTGGTGAACAGCCGATCGAGAGCATCGGCAGGAATACCGATTCCGGTATCCCGGACATTGAAGCGCAGCGTGTCGCTGGCACCGCCCGGCAGCACTTCCAATCCTACCGCGCCCTTTCCGGTGAACTTCACCGCGTTGCCCATCAGGTTGATGAGGATCTGGCGCAGTCGTCCGGAATCGCCCTGGTAAACTCCTTGCAAGGGCAAAGGCAGGTAGGAGGAAATCTCGATCCCCTTGGCATGTGCCCGCGGTGCCAGCAGATCGGCCACGCCTTCCACCAGATTCAGCAGATCGAAGGGCACCGACTCCAGTTCCAGCTTGCCGGCTTCCATCTTCGAAAAGTCGAGGATATCGTTGATGATGGCCAACAGGGACTCGGCGGACTCGCGGATGGTGTCGGCGAAGTGGCGCTGCTGGGTGGACAACTCGGTGTCCAGCAGCAGACCGGTCATGCCGATCACTCCGTTCATCGGGGTGCGGATTTCGTGGCTCATGGTGGCCAGGAATTCCGACTTGGCCCGGCTGGCGATTTCCGCTGCCTCCTTGGCGCGCTGCAGTTCCGCATGGGTTTGCTTCAGGTCGGCGATGTCGGTCACCAGGGCAAAGGAACCGACCATGGCACCTTGTTCGTCCAGCAGGGGCGAGGCGTTGAACAGGCAAGGCACGTTGGCTCCGTCCGGCTGGCGCAGTTCCACTTCATAGGCCCCGTGCTTGCCCTTGATGCGTTGTTCGACCTGGAAGCGGAAGACGGCGGCGTTCGCTTCGTCGACGAAATCGAAGATGCTCCGCCCGGCGATCTCCTCGCGCCGCCGGCCCAGGATGCGGCACATCGTCGGATTGACTTCGACCGTGCAGCCGGCGTTGTCGATCACCCAGAAGCCCTCGTTGGAAGTTTCCAGGATGCGGCGGATGCGGCGTTCGCTTTCCGCCAGGGCCTCTTCCGCCCGTTTGCGTTCGGTGATGTCTTCCTGCAGCGCGACGTAATGGGTGATCTCGCCCAAGGGCGAGACGATGGGCGCGATCAGCATGGAAGCCCAATAGAACTCCCCGTTCTTGCGACGATTCAGGAACTCGCCCCGCCACTCGCGCCCTTCCTGGATGGTCCTCCAAAGGGCCGAATAGGTATCGGATTGGGTATGGCCTGAGCGCAACATGTTGGTCGACCGGCCGATGGCTTCCTCCGCGTCGTACCCGGTAACCTCCGTGAACTTGGGGTTCACGTACTCGATGATGCCGCGGACGTCGGTGATGACCAGGATCGATGGACTTTGCTCGATCGCCGTGGTCAGCTTGCGCACCTGCTCGGCCACCGCCATTTCGGCCGTCACATCGGTGGCCGTCCCCCTGTAGCCCACGAAGGTGCCGTCATCGTCCACCAGGGGCGTGCCGCTGACCCGTAGATAGGCGGGATGGCCTGCTGCATCGCGGGTACGGTAGACGAAGTTGCGGAACGACCGCCGCGCATCGATGTCGGCCAAGTGGCTCAGGCAACCTTGCGGATCGTAATTGAAATCGAGGATTTCGTTGCGGGTCTTGCCGACGGCCCGATCGCCGCCGGGGCCCAGAACTGACTCGTAGTTGCCGAGGAAGCGGGTGAATCTCAGGTCGGCATCCATTTCCCAGAACCAGTCGGAGGAAGCCGACGCGAAATCGCGGAACCGCTGCTCGCTGTCCCGCAGTTCCTGTTGCGCGTGCCGACGCTCCGTGATGTCGCGCAGGATGCCGATGAAGCGCCGGCCATCGGCTCGCACCAACTCGCCCACCGCCAGCTCGATGGGGAATATTTCGCCGTTGGCGCGTCTGGCGGGAACCTCCCGTATGCGGCCGACCACCTTGGGCGGGCCACCGGCTCGGTAGTCGGCGATCCTGGCGTCGTGTTCCCCGGCATGGGGTTCCGGCATCAGAACCTTCAGGTTCTGGCCGGTCAATTCGGCGGAGGACACGCCGAACATGGCCTCCACCGCCTTGTTGGTTCCCTCGATGATACCATCTTCGCTAGCGATCACCACGCCATCGCCAACGTTCTCCAGCACCGTCTTGACCAGGTTTTCCGCCTCCTGGCGCACACGGGTGTTGGCGGTCCGCAGCTCATCCTCCATGAGTTGCAGCGCACGCTCCGACAGATGACGTTCGCGATCCGTCTCCTCGTAGGCTTGGCTGACCATGTCGAGCAGGCGCTCCAGGTCCGGCATACCGTCCTGCCGGCCACGTTGGGCACGCGCCAGTTGTCTTTCCAGCAAGGGGTGCCGCTTGGCGGCCATGGGATCAGACTTCGCCCAGGGTAGCGATGGTCATGGTCTGGTTGTGCAATTCGCAGCGATCGACAAATCCCAGCGGCGACAATTCGCCGTAGGAGTAGAAGCCGATCTGGCGGTTGTTCTCGCCCAGGCGGTCGGCCACGGCTTCCACCTCTTCGACGGTCCGCTGCCCGAGCACCAAGCGACGGCCGATGCAGCTCACCAGGATCGACAGGCGGTCGCCTTCCTTGGCCTCGATCTGGCCGGCGGCTTCCTCGGCGCCATCCACCAGCCGCTCGATGGTCGATCGCATGAGCTGAACGACGGCTCCCTGCGGGATATCGCCGGCGAAAGTCATGGAATGAGCGGATTCGTCGATGCCGACGATGGTCCGGGTGAGGGCCTGCCCGTCGCTGGTTTGCAGGCGCAGCGGGAATAGCAGGGCGCTGGCCGGCAGGCGCGCCGCTTCGTCGCCCAGGTAGCGCTTGTAGAGTTCCAGGGCCGGTTCGCCGTCCAGTTCGTAGAGCACGTTGCCGACCGAACGGGTTACCCGCCGTTCGGGCCCGAAGGGCAGCCAGCCGCCGAAACTGCCGCAAGAAACACGGAAGCGCGGACCGTAGAAGCCGGCCACCGCCACCACCCCCGGCGCTGCCTGGCCGGCATCCACGTAGGTGGTGCGGAAGTCCGCTCCGTCTCCGGCCAAGCCGCCGAAGATCGTGACCCCACCGCCGAATCCGGCTTGCAGACCCTTGATGAGTTGGGTGCCATTGACCTTGGTGCCGTCCGACAACACCAACACCCCGGCCAAATCCTTACGGTCCAGCTTGGCGGCCAGACGAGCGCCAACGGCTTCCGATTCCTCGCCGTCCGCGACACATTCCGACTGGATGGATATCCGGGTGTCGGAGAACCAGACGGCAGAAGCGACGACGCTGTCCTCGAATACCTCGGTACCCAGGATTTCCCCTCCGGTAGAGCAGCCCAGGGTGGGCGTGTCGCCGAAGCGCTCTTTCAGTTCGACGATCCGCGCCCCGTCACGAAATTGCTTCGGCGAGGCGAAATAGAACACCACATCGGGCTTTCGCCCGGCATCGCCTTCCCCCTCGGTCCGCCACCCTTCCTCGGCCGTCCAGCAAACCTGCATGATCAGCATGGTCCGTACCCCTTGCATCTGACCCACAGTCAGTATGCCCGTGGCTTCGGGGAATTGGCAAGGAGGGGAGAAGCCTCACTGTGTCTGGCTTTCGCTATTCCCGTGCCGCCGGCGTCACGGTCAGGGCGATCCGGGCGCCGGCGCGGAGTACGACCATCTCTTCCGGTTTGCCGGCCTTCAGCAGGTTGAGCACGTTGACGTAGTCGTAGATGGTCTCCAGGTCGGCGCCGGCCAGGCGGACGATCACGTCGCCCGCCGCCAGGCCGGCCGCTTCCGCCGGGCCGCCCTTGGTCACGCCGGACACCAGGACGCCCTTGCCGCCCTCGCGGGCGTAGTCGGGAATGGTTCCCAGGTAGACGTTGGACCGCTTGCGGCCTCCCTCGCCCTTGGGCCGGTCCTGGAGGACGTAGGCGGGGGGATCGGCTGCCAGGGCAAGTTCGCGGACCAGGCGCGCCATCAGGCGGGAGACGGCGGCCAGCCCCTCGTGATTGACCAGGTCGGCGGTGTCGCGGGGCGAATGGTATTCGCCATGGATGCCGGTATAGGCGTGCAGGACGGGGATGCCCTTGATGTAGAAGGGCGTGGCGTCGGATGGCAGGTAGCTGTCGTCCTTCAGGGTCACATCCAACCCCAGGGGCGGAGCGATCCGTTCGATCAGGCCACGCCAGGCGGGACTGGAGCCGGTGCCGAACAGGTTCAGGCGGTCGCGCAGGCGCCCCACCATGTCCATGTTCAGGTAGGCGGCGATGCGGCTGGGTGGTTCGGCTTCCTTGGCGATGCGGCCCAGGAAATGGCTGGAGCCCAGCACCCCCAGTTCCTCTCCCGACCAGGCGGCGAACAGGATGTCGCGCTTGGCCGGCAGGCGTCCCATGCGGGCCTGCAGGGTCAGGTCGCGGGCCGCCGCCAGCAGGGCCGCGACACCCGAAGCGTTGTCGTCGGCGCCGGGGTGGACTTGGCCCTTTTCGTCGTCGCGGGCGAGCGAGCCGCTGGTTTCCCCCCGTCCCAGATGGTCCACGTGGGCCCCCAGCACGACCGCCGGGGCGTCCGCCCGACCGCCGGCATGCAGGCGGGCCAGGACATTGCGTCCCGAACGCGCCTCGCGCAGCACGTCGGTGGTGGCGGCCAGCATGACGCCGGGCAGGTCGAAACCGGGCAGGGGTTCGCCCTTGTCCAGGCGGCGGGCCAAGTCATGGGGGGCGGCGTCGGCGGCCGCCAGAAGGCCGCTTGCGGTCGCCGCGTCGATGGCGATGCCGGCCAGACTGGAAAGACCGCCGGAAGGGTCGTAGGCCAGCCGTACCAAGGGGTCCTTGTAGGGGATGCCCGGCGCCGGGGCGACGATCAGGCCGAGAGCGCCCTTGCGGCGCGCCGTGGCGGCCTTGTAGGGCAGTTCGGCGTAACGGGCGAGGTGCAGCTTGCGGGCGGGTTCCAGGTCCTGGGGCAGGTCGCGGAAGACCAGCACCCATTTGCCGGCGACGTCCAGCCCGGAATAGGAATCGAAGGCCGCCTGGGCGCCGTCGGCGGGGGCGTCGATGCCATGGCCGGCGAAGGTGACGGGCGCCGGGCCGGTCGTGCCGGTGGCGGCGAAAGCGAGCGGTCGCCAGGTCTTATCGGTTTCGGGCGCCGGCACTGCGGGGGCGCCCATGACTTCCAGGCGGTTTCCCGGCCCCAGCGAGACGCCTGCCGTGAAGGTGAAGGGCTGGAACCAGGTGCCGTCGTCGCCCGCCGGCTCCAGCCCCAGGGATTCGAAGACCTGGGCGACGTAGGCAGTGGCCAGGGCTTCCCCGGCGGTACCGGCCAGGCGGCCCCCGAAGGCGTCCGAGGACAGCCGCTCCACATGCCGACCCAGGTCGCGGTCGGCGACTGGCGGCAGCACCAGGGGGGCGGCCGGCCGCCGCGTCCAGGGTTTGGCGATGCCCAGCAGGCGCCGCGCTTCGGCGTCGTTCCAGTCGGCTTGGAAGATCTGCGGCTTGCCGTCGGCCGTCCGCCCGCTGGTCCAGGCCAGCCGATGGCCGTCGGGGGCGAAGGCGGGCAGGCCGTCGAAGCCCTCCTTGTCGGTGACCCGCACCGGCTCGCCGCGGCCTTCGGCATCGACCAGGAACAGTTCGAAATTCCCGTGGCCAAGCTTGTTGCTGGCGAAGATCAAGTAGTCGCCGGAAGGATGGAAGAAGGGCGCCCAGGAAATGACGCCCTGCCGGGTGAGCTGCCTTTCGCCGGTGCCGTCGGCGTTCATGGTGAATATTTCGGCCTTGGAGCCGTCCTCGGCGAAGCGGCGCCAGGCGATCTTCTCGCCGTCGGCGCTGAAGAAGGGACCGCCGTCGTATCCGGGGGCGGAGGTCAGCCGCCTGACATCCGAGCCGTCCGCATTCATGACGTAAAGGTCCATGAAATGGGACTTGTCCTTCTCGAAGCGCGCCTTTTCGTCCGGCGACAGTTCGCGCACATAGGCGTCGCGGTTGGAAGCGAAGACGATGCGCGTTCCGTCCGGGGAATAGGCGCCTTCGGCGTCGTAACCCGGCGCGTTGGTCAGGTGCTTCCAGGTGCCGGCGGCCAGGTCGTACTGGACCAGTTCGTATTCGGCGTCGTAGTCCCAGGCGTAGCGGCGCTTATCTCCGGCCGCCCGGCTGCCCAGTTCCGCCTTCTGCTTGGCGGCTGCTTCCGGATCGCCCTGGGTGGAAGCGAACAGCACCCGCCGGCCATCCGGATGCAGCCAGCCGCAGGTGGTCTTGCCGAGGCCCGGCGAGACCCGCCGCGTGGCGCCGGTCGCCAGGTCCATCACGTACATCTGGTAGAAGGGGTTGCCGGGCTCCCGCTCGCTCTGGAAGACCATCTGGCGGCCGTCGGCGGAAAAATAACCTTCCCCCGCCCGCGCCCCGGCCAAGGTGACCTGGCGGATGCCGGACAACAGCGCTGCCTCGCCCTGGGGCTCCTCCGCTGGTGCGGAGGCATTCCAGGCCAGAAGCAACGTCGCGGCCAACAGGACCCGCATCAGGCCGCCACCGTGACCGCCAGCGGTCCGTCCCGCCATCCGCCCGACGGGGCGGCGGCGACTTGCAGCCGGGTAGGGGATGCTCCACGCATCGCGATTTCTCCCCGGTCCACCGACATCCCTCTGGGATGCGGTTCGTATTCCTTGGATTTCGACTAAGGTTTAATCGTCTATGGATGTACAGGAGGGGTGCAGATTCCGCAACCTGGATGGGGGCCCTTGTCGCTGACAGACGGTATGTCGCTGACAGACGGTATGGCGATTTCCCCATTTTTCCTGTAGAGTTTTTCCAGAACAAAGAAACGTCTAAGGTCCCGGAACTCTCGGATGGGGCGGACTCGGTCCGTCGTCTCCCGTCCCGGTCGGGGTCGGGGATGCCAAAGGGATGGGATTGACGAAGGTCGCCTTGCGACTTGCGGTGATCGTCTTCGGGGTGGAAAGCCTGTTGATGGCTTTCCTCGTCCTTGGCGTGCCCGGATGGCTTTCGGCGTGGCAGGAGGTCCTGTTCGACGCGCTGGCCCTGCCGGTTCTGGTGGTTCCCTTGGCCTATTTCTGGGTCGTGCGCCCCTACGGCGTCGACCAGGCGCGCAAGGAGCGCGACTTGCTGGAGGAATTGCGCCAAGCCAGCGAGCAACTCCGCCAGAGCAGCGATCGCCTGACCCACAACCTGGCCTACCAGCGCGTCCTGAACGATGTCCTCGCCTTGTCCCTGCATTCCCTGTCCCTGGACGAGATGCTCCAGAAGGCCCTGGAATTGATCGTCGGTGTCCCCTACCTGTCCCTGGACCAGAAAGGCGGCATCTTCGTGGTTGAATCGCCGGGGATGCTGACCATGCGGGCCCAGCATGGCATCGGCCAGACGATACTGGATTCCTGCGCTCGGGTTCCCTTCGGCACCTGCCACTGCGGTCGCGCCGCCGCCACCGGAAAAGTCGTCTTCTGCAACGAGGTGGACCACGACCATACCATCACCTACGACGGCATGCCGTCGCACGGCCATTACTGCGTACCGATTGCCAGCGGCGCCAAGCTGCTCGGGGTCCTCAACATCTATGTCGCCGCCGGCCACCCCCGGTGCGAGGAGGAGCAGCGCTTCCTGGAAACCATGGCCAGTGGGTTGGCCGGCATCGTCGAGCGCAAGGCGGCCGAGGAGGAACTCAAGCGTAGCGAAGCCCGTTTCCGGTCGGTGATCGACACGGCCCTCGATTGCATCGTGACCATGGACTCGGAAGGCCGGATCGTCGAGTTCAATCCGGCTGCAGAGCATACCTTCGGGTGCCCGCGCGACAAGGTGATCGGCAAGCTTCTGGCCGAGACCATCATTCCCCCGGCCCATCGTGCGGCGCACGACGCGGGCCTGAAGCGCTTCATCGCCTCCGGGAAGGGACAGGCGCTCAACAAGCGCCTGGAACTGACCGCCCTGCGCTACGACGGCAGTGAGTTCCCGGTGGAACTCGCCATCACCGTGGTCCACAACACAGGCGAAAAGCCATTCTTCACCGGCTATCTGCGCGACATCACGGCAAGGCGGACGGCCGATGCCGCCATCGAACGCCTGGCCCGCCAGAACAAGCTACTGCTCGATTCGGTCGGCGAAGGCATCTATGGGCTGGACACCCAGGGCCGCGCCACCTTCATCAATCCCATCGGCGCCCGCATGCTGGGCTTCGATGCGGCGGAACTGCTGGGGCGTCCCATCCACCCGATCATCCATCACAGTCATGGCGACGGCAGCCCCTATCCAGCCGACGATTGCCCGAATCACGGTTCCTACCGGAAGGGCATTACCCACGAGATCAAGGGCGAGGTCTTCTGGCGCAAGGACGGGACATCGTTTCCGGTCGAGTACTTCTCGACCCCGGTGCGCGAGGATGACGGCAGCCTGGTGGGGGCCGTCGTCGTGTTCCGCGACGTTTCGGAACGCATGGCGGTCGAGGATGCGGTCCGGCGCGAACGGGATTTCGTCCGCACCGCCATCGACAGCCTGCCGGGCATCTTCTACCTGATCAGCGAAGGCAACCGATTCCGGCTGTGGAACCAGAATCTCGAGATCGTCAGCGGCTACAGCAGCGACGAAATTGCCCATATATCGCCCGTCGATCTGTTCCCGGACCCGGAACGTCCCAAGATCGCCGCGAAGATTGCCGAGGTTCTGGAGAAGGGCCACGCGGAAACCGAAGCTCCGCTGCTCACCGCCGACGGACGGCTCATCCCTTATTATTTCACCGGACGGCGTTGCGACCTGGGAGCGGAAGGCTGCGTCATCGGCATGGGGCTCGACATCGCCAAACGCAAGCAGATGGAGGAGGACCTGCTGAGTTCCAACCGGGAACTGGAACAGTTCGCCTACGTCGCTTCCCACGATCTCCAGGAGCCGCTACGCATGATTTCGAGTTATACGCAGCTTTTGGCCCGCCGCTACAAGGGTCATCTGGATCACGACGCCGACGAGTTCATCGCCTTCATCGTCGAAGGCTCCGGGCGCATGCAGCGGTTGATCCGGGACCTGCTGGAGTATTCCCGCGTCGGTACCCGCGGCCAGAAGATCGAGCCCACCGATTTCAATCCCGTGCTCCAGGAATCCCTGGAAAACCTTCGTGCGTCCATCACGGAATCGGGGGCGGTCGTCGATGTCGGCGTCCTTCCCACCCTGCCTGCCGATCGTTCCCAGGCAATTAGCCTGTTCCAGAACCTGATCGGCAATGCGCTCAAGTACCGAACGCCCGATGGTCGGCCGGAAATCCGGATCGAGGCCCGTCACTGCGGGGGAGATTGGATTTTTTCCGTGCGCGACAACGGTATCGGCATAGCGCCGAAAGACTTCGACCGCATCTTCATGATCTTCCAGCGCCTGCATGACCGTCGGGAATACCAAGGCACCGGCATCGGTCTGGCGGTCTGCAAGAAGATCGTCGAACGGCATGGCGGCCATATCTGGGTCGAATCGACACCGGGCCGAGGCAGCACCTTCCTGTTCAGGCTTCCGGCCGGGCGGCACGGGGCCTGTTAGCGACACGCCATCAAGCTCACCCTTGACGGAACCTCACTGCCGCTTGCTGCATGACATCCGTCACCGGGGGGGCAATTACGATTTCTGAATCGGCAACCACCCCGCCCCCGTCCTAACCCGCGGCCATGCCAATCCCCTTGACGCCGATGGGCGGCGCTTGGGAAAAGGAAGGGCTTGGGCTAAAGTCATGGATAGTCATAACTACCTCCGTAGAAGGTCAGTTATGGTCAGGGCGGGCGGCGGTGTTGACGCACCCCGCCGGTCCACATCCGCGACAACGGACGGGCACGGGGCCTAGTGTAGATCGAAACCTTGCAGCGTGCCATCGCGAAAGGCGCAGAAACCCGCCTTGGCAGGACTCTCCGCCCCCTGGGAACGGCTGGGCGCGAGTTGCGGAGGAAGCATGACGACGAGCTATCTCGCGGTGGCCCTGTTCGTGGCCCTGATGCATGGGGCGCTGGCCGGGGGCGGCGATCCCGCGGACTGGGGAAGAATCGTCGGCGACGGCGACAGCTATCTTCGCTTGCTTCGCGTCACCCGGTGGCTGGAAACCGGCCTTTGGTACGACAACCTGATTCCCGGCGCCAATGCCCCCTTCGGCCTGGTCATGCATTGGACCCGGCCCTTCGACGTCCTGCTGGCCGTTCTGGCGGCGCCCTTCCTTCCCTTTCTGGGCCTTTCCCAGTCGGTCCATGCGGCCGGCGTCCTGGTCAGCCCCTTGCTGCACGTCCTGACGGCCGTGGCCCTGGTCTGGGCGCTGGCACCGTCGATGGGGCGCGTGGGGGCGGCGCTGGCGGGCGGTCTGAGCGCGTTGCAGGTGGGACTGGCGAAGCTGGGCGGCTTCGGCATCGCCGACCATCATTTCCTGTTTCTCCTGCTGACCGTGCTGGCCCTCGGATTCGCCCTTCGCACCCTGGTCCGACCTTCTTCGGGGGCCGGCGAGGCCGTCGCCGCGGGATTGACCTTCGCCCTGGGCCTCTGGGCCGGGCCCGAGATGCTGGTCTTCCTGGCGCTGGTCCTGGTCGTGCTGGGGCTGGTCTGGGTGGCGGGGGACCCGGCGGGGGCGGGGCGGCTGCGGGCGCTGTCCCTGGCCCTGTTGGGCGGACTGGCGCTCGCCCTGCTTCTCGACCGGGGCTGGACGGGCTTCGGGCTGGTCGAGCAAGACCGGATTTCCGCCATCCATCTCGTTTTCGCCCTCCTGGTATCGGTGGCCTGGGCGGTCCTGTCCGGGCTGGAGCGCCGGGCCCCTTGGCTGGCCCATCCGTCCCGGAGGCTGGCGGTCGCGGCGGTCGCGGCGGTTGCCGTCGCCGGCGCCATGGCGGCGATCTTTCCCCAGCTTCTTCTGGGCCCGAAGGCGGCCTTCGATCCGGAGACCTTCCTGATCTTCGAAACGGTCGAGGAATATGCGGCCATCGACGATATGGGAAATTTCCTTGCCTACCTGGGGGCGGGTCTGATCGGCCTGCCCGTGGCCTACCTCAGGCTGCGCGAGGAATGGGGGCGGCCGGCCTTCCGGGCCTGGTGCCTGCTGGCGGCGGCGCTCGCGGTCTATATGGTTCTCGCTCAGAGTTTCGCGCGCTGGGCCGTCTATGCGGAGATATTCGCCTGTCCCTTCCTGGCCGAGGCGCTTCTGCGTCTCGATCGCTGGCTGGAAGCCCGGCCGGCCCGCCTTTGGCGCCTGCCGGCCAAGCTGGCTGGCGGGTTCGGGCTGGCGGTCGGGCCGCTGCTGCTGGGCGGCCTGCTGGTGCCCGAGGCCGCAAAGGGGGTGTCCTGCCCGACCGCCCGTCTGGTGGAACTCCTGGGCGAGGAGAAGGCGGGGCCGGGACCGCATACCGTTCTTGCCGCGGCCAACGACGGACCGGAGATTCTCTATCGGACCGACCATTCCGTGGTCGCCACGCTTCATCACCGCAACAAGGAGGGGATGCGGGACAGCCTGCGCATCCTGAGAGCCGAGGACGAAGGAGAGGCGGGGGCCGAACTGCGTCGCCGCGGCATCGACCTGATCGCCCTGTGCCCCGGATCGCGCGGCAACCATTTCGCCCGGCCGGGCGATAAGGGGCGCCCCGACCTGTTCTACCGGCGCCTGGAAGACGGGCGGGGACCCGAATGGGCGCGGGAACTTCCCCTGCCGTCCGCCTTGCCCTTCCGCCTGTTCCGGGTTGTGTCCGACTAGGAGGTGCCGACGATGGAAGGTAAGCCTTCGCGTAGCAGGTTATTGCCCGGACTGGCGGCGGCGGCCTTCGTCGCCATGATCCACGGCGTTCTGGTCCTCGCCCAGGACCCGGCCATGGTCTTCGAGCGCTTCGCCGACGGCGACGGCTATCTGCGCCTGGTGCGCGTCCTGAATCTGGCCGAGACGGGCAACTGGCTGGATGGCGTCGAGCGGCGTGCCAACGCTCCCTTCGGCTTCGAATCCCATTGGACGCGACCGCTGGACGTTCTACTGCTGCTGTTGGCGATGCCGCTCGAACCTTTCCTGGGGCCGGCCCGCGCCATCCATTGGGCGGGCTTGGCGGTCAGTCCGCTCGTGCACGTATCGACAGCCCTTGCCCTGGCCTGGGCTGCCGTTCCCTTGCTGGGGCGCGCCGGGGCGGCGCTGGCCGCGGCGATCGGCGTCACCCAGATGGGCACCATGGCGCTGATGGGCTGGGGGGTCGCCGACCACCATGCCCTCTATCTGCTGACCGTCGTCCTGGTGCTGGGCGCCTTGACCAGATCCTTCGGCCCCGCGGAACGGGGCGGGGCCGTGGCGGCGGGCTTCGCCATCGCGTTCGGCCTGTGGGTCGGCGTCGAGTTCCTGGCCGTCCTGGGGCTCGCGCTGGCCGTCTGCGGCCTGGCCTGGGTGGCCGGCGAGCCGCGGGGGGTGGAAAGGGCGCGGGCCCTTTCCCTGGCCTTCCTGGCCGGCATCGGCATGGCCTTGCTGGCCGAACGGGGACCGGCCGGCCTGGCGGTGCTGGAGACCGACCGCATCTCGGCCCTTCACTTGGTTCTCGCGGGACTGCTCGTCCTCGCCTGGGAGGTTCTCGCCCGTTGGCGGCCGGACGGGCCCGTCCGCCGGCTGGGCGCGGGGCTGGGGACCGGGGGGGCGGTTCTCGCGGCGCTTCTCGTCTTGTCCCCGCGGCTGGTTCCCGGCACCGTCGGCGACATCCCGGCCTTGGCAGAAGGCGTCCTGGTCCAGATCATCGAACACCAGCCCGTCGGCGGCTTCGGCGGCTTTCTCGTCTATCTCGGCTCGGGCCTGCTGGCCCTGCCCATGTTGGGACGGCGGCTGTGGCTGGTCCGGGGGACGGAAGGGTTCTGGCCCTGGATGTTCGTCGCCGCGGGGACCTTGCTGTTCGGCGCGATGACCGTGGAATGGCTGCGCTGGGCTTCCTACGCGGGGCTGTTCTTCTGCCTGCCGCTGGCCGATTTGGTCGGCTTCCTGGACCGCCGCATCGACACCTGGCGGAGCCCCGGCCTGCGCACCGCGGCCCGTCCGCTCATCGTCCTGGGCCTGTTGGCCGCACCGCCCGTCGCCGGAGCCATCCTTCAGGAAGCCAACGGCGAGAAGGACGTGCCCAGCCAGCAGTTGGGCTGTGGCTTCGGCGATCTGGCGCGGGTCCTGGGAACCCGGCCGCGCATCGTCCTCACTGATGTCAATATCGGCGCCGAGATCCTCTACCGCACCCCCCATGCGGTGCTGGCAACCCTGCATCACCGCAACCACCGGGGCATCGCCGATTCCGTCCTTATCATGCGGGCCGAGGACGATGGCGAGGCCAGGCGGCGGATGGCGGAGCGGGGGGTGGACAGCATCCTGATTTGCTCCGATTATGGCGGCAACCATTTCGCGCGGCCGGGCGACGGCGACCGTTCCGGCCTGCTCTACCGGCGCTTGCTGGAGAATCGGCCGCCCGACTGGCTGCAGGAGGGCGAGCGTCCATCCGGGACGGCCTCCGGATACCGGCTGTTCGAGGTCAGGCCATGAAGAAGGCGATCGCGGCGATCATCGTGCTGGCGGCGGCCGCCGGCGGGGGGGGCTGGTACTGGCTGGGCAAGCGCGCCGCCCAAGGCGACGGCCTGACCCTCTACGGCAACGTCGAAATCCGCCAAGTCAACCTGGCCTTCAACGTCGAGGGCCGCCTGATGGAACTGAAGGTGGAAGAAGGCGACCGGGTGGCGGCCGGACAACTGCTGGCCCGTATCGACGGCGGTCAGTACGAGGACGCTGTCCGGCTGGCAGAAGCCCGCCTGGAAGCCCAGAAGGCCCAGGTCGCCAAGCTGGAAAGCGGCAGCCGGCCGGAAGAAATCGACCAGGCCCAGGCCGAAGTCGCCCAGGCGGAAGCGACGGCCGTCAACGCCCGTTCCAC
>JAMOBD010000025.1 GCA_039908345.1 Magnetospirillum sp. WYHS-4 | reverse complement strand
CCTGGGCCCCTGGCGGGCGGCGGACAAGCGGGCGGCCCTGCGCGACCGGGACCTGGCCGCCCTGGCACGGGCCGGCTTTTCCTTCGACACCGCCCGGCGTATCGTCGACGCCGCCACCCCCGACGACCTGGAGCAAGAAGCATGACCGTCACCATCTATCACAACCCCCGCTGTTCCAAATCCCGCCAGACCCTGGACCTGCTGCGCGGCCGGGGGATCGAGCCGCAGGTGGTCGAATACCTGGACCGCCCGCCGACGGCGGCCGAGTTGAAGGAACTGCTGGACAAGCTGGGCCTGACGCCCCGCCAGTTGCTGCGCGCCAAGGAAGCCAAGGAGGAAGGCCTGAACGATCCCGCCCTGTCCGACGAGGCCCTGATCGCCGCCATGGCCGCCCATCCGCGCACCATCGAGCGGCCCATCGTGGTCAAGGGCAAGCGGGCGGCGCTGGGCCGCCCGCCCGAGAAGGTGCTGGAGATCCTGTAACCGGTTCAGGACGCCCGGATCTGGGCCAGGAAGCCATCCACCTTGCCGCGCAGGGTCTCGGACTGGTGGGATAGTTCCTGGGCGGCGTTCAGGATTTGGCTGGAGGCCTCCCCGGTCTCGCCGGCCGCCTGGGTGACGCCGCCGATGTTGGACGAGACCTCCCGCGTGCCGACCGATGCCTGTTCCACGTTGCGGGCGATTTCCTGGGTGGCCGCGCCCTGTTCCTCCACTGCCGCTGCGATGGCCGAGGCGATCTCGTTGATCTGGCCGATGATCTTGCCGATGCCGGCGATGGCATCGACCGCCTCGTGGGTAGCGGCCTGGATGCCGCCGATCTGGGCGCCGATCTCCTCGGTCGCCTTGGCGGTCTGGTTGGCCAGGTTCTTCACCTCGGAAGCCACGACGGCGAAGCCCTTGCCGGCTTCGCCGGCCCGGGCCGCCTCGATGGTGGCGTTGAGCGCCAACAGGTTGGTCTGTTCGGCCACGTCGGAAATCAGGGAGACCACCTCACCGATCTTCTTGGCCGCCGCGACCAGGCCCTGGACCTTGGCGTTGGCGGCATCCACCTCGCTCACAGCCTGCCCGGCGATGCGGGTGGACTGGCTCACTTGGCGGCCGATCTCGTGGATCGAACTGGACAGTTCCTCCGCCGCGGCGGAAACCGTCTGCACGTTGGTCGAGGCCTGCTCGGCGGCCGCGGCCACGGTGGTGGCCTGCTTGCTGGTTTCTTCCGCCGTCGCCGACAGGGCGGTGGCGGAAGACTGCAACTGGGTCGCCGCCGAGGACACGCCCTGCACCACGCCGCCCACGCTGGCCTGGAAGTCGTCGGCCATGCGGCGCATCAGGGCCTTCTTTTCCTCCTCGGCGCGCTTCTTGGCGGCTTCCTGCTCAGCCTCCATGTCGCGCACCCTGAGCGCGTTGTCCTTGAAGATCTGTACGGCGGCGGCCATCTCGCCGATCTCGTCCTTGCGGCCGCGCGCCGGCACTTCCACCGTCAAATCGCGGTTGGCCAGCCGGTTCATGGCGCCGACCATGGCCCCGATGGGCCGGGTCAGCCCCAGGGCGAGGGCGAAGCCGATGGCACCGACGATCACCACCACGACCAGGACGGCGACGATCAGGTCGTTGCGCATGGCGCCGATGGGCTTGTCCACTTCCTCCATGTCGATCTTGGCGATCATGCCCCATTTGGCGCCAAGGAATTCGAAGGGGGAATAGGCAATCAGATTTTCCTTGCCGCGATAGTCGTTGGCGACAAGGGTGCCTTCCTCGCCGCGTGCCACCCGCCGCACGGCCTCGGTATCCAGCTTCTTCTTGAGGATGGTGGATTCCTTGAGAAAGCGGGAATCGCTGCGCATCAGGTAGTCCTGGCCGACCAGGAAGGTCTCGCCGGTTTCGCCCATGGCCGCCGTGTTCAGCATGACCTTGTTGATGTTGGCGGTCGGCATCTGGAAGACCAGGATGCCGTGCCGCTTGCCTTCGTGATCGAAGATGGGGGCGGCGATGAAGCTGGCCGGCGCGCCGTCGCTAGGCGCATAGGGGGCGAAATCGGTGAAGGCGGCGAAGCCCTTCTTGAAGTTGGCATCGACGGCCTTCATGGCCTTGGCGAGGTCGCTATCCTTCCATTTACCCTTCACGAGATCCGTCGCGAAATCCGGTTCCTTGAAGACCGAATAGACGACCTTGCCCTCGTGGGTGAGAAGGAAGAGGTCGTAATAACCTCGCGCCTCAACCACCGAACGCAACCAGGGATGGTATTTGGCATGGGCTTGGCTATACTTTCCGCCATCCTTGGCAGCGTCCATCTTGTGCTTTTCGCCAGCTTTGTTGGGATTGTCGGAGATGTAGAGTTTCTGCAGCGTTTCCTCGACCTTGTCGCCCATTTCATCCCAGCCGGCCTCGAATTCCTCCAGGCCGTCGATCATCATGTGGTTCTCGGCCAGCAGAAGGACGTCGGCCTTGATCGAGTCCAGGTAGTTGCCGAGTTCGGAGCGCCGCGCCTGGCTTACCGCCTTCAGCTTGTCGAAGGCTGCGGACTCGAGGGCGTCCTCGGACGCATGAAAGGCCACGATGCCCGTCACCACGGCGGTCAGCAACGCAAGCGACACGAATCCCAACGGCAATTTGGCGGAAATCTTCAGATCGAACATGGCATACCCCCTACGGACAACGCCCCTGCAAAAGCCTATCAGAAGCGAATGGTGATGGCACCTGTGGATATTCCTTATCCCCTTAGTCGAAAAGCTCGATGGAACCCGCGGCGGGCGAGGGACGCAGCCGAACCTGATGGGCGGTCTCGCGCTCGAAGACCCGGTTGGCGACGACTTCGGCGATTTCCTTCATGCGTACCAGGCCGGAGGCGGGAAAGTACTGGATCTTGCGAGGCAGGGTGCCACGTAGGTGGCGGCTGCCGATGGCCAGACCTTCGTTGGTCAGGTAGCCTTCGATGAAGTCGGCGTTGCGATGTCCGACGGCCGACGACGACCGGATCACATTGGCACCGCCGAACACCTTGACCTCCAGGCGCTCGCGCCGGCCGCCGCGGGACAGAATGCCGTTGATCAACTGTTCCATGGAGTAGCTGCCGTAGCGCAATTCCACGCCCGCGCCGCCGCCATCGGCTCCGCCCGCGTCGGGCAGCAGGAAATGGTTCATCCCCCCGACCCCGGCGATGGGATCGCGAATGCAGGCGGCGATGCAGGACCCGAGGACCGTGGACAGCATCTCCCCCGGCCGGGCGGTGATGTAGAAATCGCCCTGGAAGACGGAGACCACGGTAACCTTGAGCACCGGATCGAAATAGCGACGCCGGGTGTCGTCGATGTCGTCCGCGGCGATGACGCGTGCCGTCGCTGCCGGCTTCATCATTCCCCCTGCCCCCCCTTGGCGTCGGCCGGAAGGCCTACGGCTCCCTCCAGATTGGCGTCCGCCAGGTTGGCGTCGGTCAGGTCGACCGGCCGTTCCAGGATGCTGGCCCCCTCGGCGACCCGGCCCGAACGCAGATCGGCGTCTCCGAGGTCGGCTCCGGTCAGGTCGGCGCCCCGGAGAATCGCGCCGCGCAAGTCGGCCCCGCGCAGCACGGCCCCCGTCAGGTTGCATCCGGTCAGATCGGCCAGGACCAGTTTGCATTTGGTCAGTTCGGCGCCGCGCAGATCGGCTTGGCGCAAGATGGCCCCGGACAGGTTCCTTCCCGCCAGATCGACGAAACTGAGGTCCGCCCGATCCAGGACCAGGGCCCGCCCCCCCTGGTCGGCCAGCCAGGCGCGGTGGTCGACCAGCAGCGCCGCCAGATCGCGGGGCCGGCGGTCGATGGGCTCCGGGATGGTCGCCCCTTCCAGGACCGCTCCGGCCAGGTCGGCGCCATCGACCACGGCGGTGGACAGGTCGACGCCGGCCAGATTGGCGCCGCGCATCGTCGCGCCATCGAGGTTGGCACCATCCAGCACGGCGCCCCGGAGGTCGCAGTTTTCCAGGTTGGCGCCGCCTAGCTCGACGTTGGCCAAATTGGCGTGGGCGAGAACGGCACCCTCCATTTCGGCATCGGCCAGGGACGCGTTCTCCAGGTTGGCGGAATCGAGGCTGGCGCCCGTGAAATCGGCGGAAGCCGCGTCAACCCCGGCCAAGTCGGCGCCGTCCAAGGTGGCGCCGCGCAAGTCCTGTCGGAGAACCTGGGGCGGGGCATCGGCGCCGCCGCCCAGGCTGAGCCCGCGGCGCATGTTGGCGCCCTTGAGGTTGGCGACGGAAAGGTTCGCATCGCGCAACACGGCGCCACGCAGATCGGCGTTTTCCAGATCGGCTCCGGCGAGGTCGGCTCCAGCCAGGTTGGCGCCGAACAGGTCGGCCCCGCCAAGCTTGGCGGCGCGCAGGTCGCATCTGGCGAGATTGGCTCCGGCCAGTTTGGCGCGTTCCAGGGCGGCCCCGGCCAAGGGTAGGCCGCCCAGATCCTGTCCGGACAAATCCGCACGACGGCCGCCGGGACTTCCCAGCGTCCACAGCCGATGCAAATAAAGCACCTCCTGGACTTGCCAGCGTTCCATCGCGATTTTCCGTCGGCCCTGCTTTTTCCGTTCCGGCTAGACGGAACGGGGCTCCCCAGCCACAAGTATGTTCACCATACTCGAAGATTCGCCAACTTCCTAGACTTGCTCTAGACAGGCCGGGTATGCTGGAGGCGGGGATCGGACGTAACGGTAGAAGTCCACCATGAAGCCAACCTTGGAACGATGGCTCGCCCTGGGCGAGGTGATGGTTGCCGGCCTGGAGGCGGCGGAAGCGGAAATCGTCGCCGTGGCCGCCGAACAGGAACGGTGCGCCCAGACCATCGGGACGCACCTGCGAGGGGAGGAAGGCCACTTTCCCGAGGTGATCGGGGCCCTGCAGAGCGAGGATCTGATCCGCCAGCACCAGGAACAGGTCGCGATGCTCCTGGCCCGCCTGAGAAGCGCCGTCGTCGATCTGGCAGCCATGACGCCGGCCGCGGGGTCGGATGCGGATCTGCGCGACCGAATCGCGGCCGGCCTGCTGGACGGACTACCCCTCGAAGCCATGCGCCAGCGCTTGGCCGCCCGCCTGCGTGGCACGGACCCGGCCACCCCTTCGGCCGCCGTTCCCGACGTCGAGCTGTTCTGATCAGATCATATCCAGCTTGCCCTCCAGGCGCGGCAGCCAGAGGGCTTCGACCAGTTGGCGCACTTCCTGGCGGGCTGCGACGTGTGACATGGTGAGCGGGATGCCGGTGCCCGGTTCGCGCAGGTCCAGCACCGTCAGCCCGGCAAGGAAAAGCTGGCGGAAGACGATACGTTCGCCGAATCCGCGCACCATGCGGAAGCCCAGGGTCTTGGACAGGCTTTCCAGCGTGGCGAGGACGCGCCGCTTGTTGTGGTCGTTGAGCGCCGACAAGCGGTTGCGCAGCAGTATCCAGTCGCACCCCCGCCGCCAGCCCCCCAGGCGGGCGCGGCGCTGCTCCAGGATCATCGCCGCATAGACTCCCGGCCGTTCGAGGGCCAGCGTGGTGGGATGCAATTCGACCAACAGGTCCAGGTCGACCAGGCTGTCGTTGATCGGCGTGATCAGGGTATCGGCGAAGGTATGGGCGAAGCGGGCCAGCGGCACGTCGTTGCCTGGGCAATCCACCACCAGGAAGGGGCAGGTGCGGCCCAGTTCCTCGACCGTGGCGGCAAGGCGGTCTTCTTCGTCGCGGGCGGCGTCCTGAATGCTGTCGAGGGTGCTGCGGATCACCAGGCGGTGTTCGGGTCGCGGCAGGCGAACGGGGTTTTCTTCCATCCAGCGCGACCGGTTCTCGACGTAGCGGGTCAAGGTGCGCTGGCGGGGATCGAGATCGATGGTCCCCACCGGATAACCCATGCGCATCAAGGCTACCGCCAAATGCATCGCCGCCGTGGTCTTGCCGGCCCCGCCCTTTTCGTTGCCGACCACGACGATATGGGTGCCGGCCGGTCCGACCATGGGACTATTCGAGCTTGCCGATGACGGCTTCCATCTTCTTCTTCAGGGTTTCGACGTTGAAGGGCTTGACCACGTAGTTGTTGACGCCGGCCTGGATGGCCTCGCGGACCTTTTCCTGGTCCTTCTGCCCCGTCGACATGATGAAGGGCGTCTTCTTGATCAGCGGATTGGAGCGGATGGTCTTCAGCAAGGTCAGGCCGTCCATGCCGTCCATGTTCCAGTCCGAGATCACCAGATCGAACTTGTTGGCGAGCAGCGCCTGCAGCGCCTCTCCTCCGTCCTTGGCCTCGACCACGTTGCGGACGCCCAGCTGCTGCAGGCCGTAGCGGAGCAAGCCCCGCATGCTCTGCTGGTCGTCGACGATCAGGATCTTGAGATTGTGCGCTTGCGGCATGGCTGCTTCTTCCCCCAAATCGGCTCAATGCTTCCTTACTGTGAAGACCGGGAATCGATCAATTTCTTTCTTCAGCCGCCGCTGCTGTGCTTAAGGATTCCTTCGGCGATGCGGCTCAAGGGCAATTCGACCTGGACGGCGCCGATTTCCTTGGCGACCCGCGGCATCCCATAGACCAGGGCCGTGGATTCGTCCTGGCCGAGGGTCATCGCGCCGGCCTCGCGCATGGCCATCAGGCCTTCGGCCCCGTCCCGGCCCATGCCGGTGAGAATGGCGCCCACCGCGTTGGGACCGGCCTGGGCGGCCACCGACCGGAACAGCACGTCGACCGAGGGCCGGTGACCGGACACCAGCGGTCCGTCGTAGACCTTGCAGCCGTAGGTGCCGCCGGACCGGACCAGTTCCAGATGCTGGCCGCCGGGCGCGATGTAGACGTGGCCCGGCACGGCCCGTTCACCATCACGGGCTTCCGAAACCGCCAGCGCCGCCATGGAATCGAGCCGCTTGGCGAAGCTTTCGGTGAATTTCACCGGCATGTGCTGGGTAATCAGGATGGGCGGGCAGTCGGCGGGCAGGGCGCAGATCACCTCGCGTAGCGCCTCCACGCCGCCGGTCGAAGCGCCGATGGCGACGATGCGATCGGTAGTGCGGAAGCCCGGGCCGGCCGGAACGGCCAGAACCTTCGGCCGTTGCGCCGGGGAATTCAGGTCGGCGGGGACGCGCACGCGGGCACGGGCGGCCGCCTTGACCTTGGAGATGATCTCCTCCTTCTTGCCGGCCATGCCCTGCTGCATGTCGATGGTCGGCTTGCCGACGAAGTCGACGGCGCCGATTTCCAGAGCCTCGAGGGTGACCTCGGCCCCCTTCTGGGTCAGGGTGGAAACCATCACCACCGGCATCGGCCGCAATTTCATGATCTTGCGCAGGAAGCTGATGCCGTCCATGCGCGGCATCTCGACATCCAAGGTGATGACGTCCGGATTGAGTTCCTTGATCCTCTCGCGCGCGATCAAGGGATCGGAAGCGGAGCCGACGACCTCCAACTCTGGGTCTTCGCTCAGCATGGCCGTCAGCATCTGGCGGATCAACGCCGAGTCGTCGACGATCAGAACGCGTATCTTGCCAGCCATCGTGTGGTCCCCTATCGGATTGGCGAGAAGCCGAGGTTCGGCTTACCGGCCCGCCGCGATTCGATCAAGATGATTCCATTTTCAAACAGGTGCCTTGCGGTAGACGCTCCGTCCCACCAAGCGGAAGCGGTCGGTAACGTTGAACAAATTCTCGGAATGGCCGACGTAAAGAAAGCCGTGGTCGGCCAGCAACTCGGCATAGCGTCCGAACAAGGCGGTCTGGGTCGGGCGATCGAAGTAGATGACCACATTCCGGCAGAAGATGGCATCGAAGGGGCCCTTCATCGGCCAGCGGCCCAACAGATTGAGCCGCTTGAAGGCGATCAGGGAACGCAGCGAGTCCTTCATCCTGATCTTGCCGCCTTGGCTTTCCGTATAGCGCCCGCGGTAGGCTTCGGGGATGCCTTCCTGGGAATCCGCCGGGTAAAGCCCGGCCTCTCCTTTGTCCAGCATGTCGGTATCGATGTCGGTAGCCAGGATGCGGGCGTCCCAGCGGTCCAGATCGCGAAGACCTTCGCGCAGGGTCATGGCGATGGTGTAGGGCTCCTCGCCCGAGGAACAGCCGGCCGACCAGATGCGCAGCCGCCTGGGCGCCCCGCCTTCCGCCCGCCTGGCCAGGGCGGGCAGGAACTCGTCGCGCAGGTGGTCGAAGTGATGGCCTTCGCGGAAAAAGCGGGTGAGGTTGGTGGTCACCGCGTTGACGAAGAAGCCGATTTCGGCGGTTCCGTGATCGCCGGCGATCAGATCGCAATAGTCCCGGAAACTGTTCATGCCCAACTGGCGCAGGCGGCGCGCCAAACGGCCGTAGATCATGGTCCGCTTGTGCTCGCCCAGCACGATGCCGGTGCGTTGATGGACCATGTCGACGAGGAAGCGGAATTCTTCCTCGCCCAGGTGGAATTCCCGCTCGGCGACCGTGCCTCCCTTGGAAACGGCCATTCCTAGAACTCCTGCCACTCCGGATCCGCGTCGGAATCGGAATTCGCGGTGCCCTTGGCCGGGGGCCGCTTGAGTTCGGCGACAGGTGCCGGCTTGGCGGCCGGGGCCGGCTTCGGCGCCGGCTGCGGGAGGGCTGGAGCGATGGGTGGCGGTGCGAGAGCCCCGTCCAGTGCGACGTCGCCCGTCCTGAAGAAGGCGACCAGCCGCAGCAGTTCCTGCGCCTGATTGGCCAGGGACTGGGCGGCTGCCGTGCTTTCCTCGACCATGGCGGCATTCTGCTGGGTCATCTCGTCCATCTGCGAGACGGCCGTGTTGACCTCGTCCAGGCCTGTGGATTGTTCGCGGCTGGCGGCGGCGATCTCCGACACGATGTCCGCCACCTTCTTGACGCCGGTGACGATCTCTCCCAGCACGGTTCCGGCCTGGGTGACCAAGCCGACGCCCCGTCCCACCTGCTTATTGCTGGAATCGATCAGGCCCTTGATGTCCTTGGAGGCCTGACTGGTCCTTTGCGCCAGGGACCGGACCTCGGCGGCCACCACGGCGAAGCCCTTGCCGGCGTCACCGGCCCGTGCGGCCTCCACGGCCGCGTTCAGTGCCAGCAGGTTGGTCTGGAACGCGATCTCCTCGATCATGCCGACGATCTCGGTGATCTGGCGCGACGAGGCCGCGATACCGGTCACCGCCTCCACCGCGTCCTTGGCGACGGTTCCGCCTTGGTTGGCGGACTCGCGGGCCGCGACGGCCAACTGATTGGCCTGCTGGGCGTTGCCGGCATTCTGGCGCACCGTGGCCGACAGCTCTTCCATGGCGGCCGCCGTCTCTTCCAGGCTGGAAGCCTGGTGCTCGGTCCGCTGGGCCAGATCGGCGGTGCCCTCCGAGATCTCGGCGGCGGCGGTCTGCACCGCCGAGGTGGCCTCGATGATCCGCGTGGCGATACCGGCCAGGCGTTCGGCCATCTGCGCCGAGTCCTCCTGCAGGCGAAGGAAGGCGCCCTGGTAGTCGCCGGCCATGCGTTGGGTCAGGTCGCCCTCGGCCATGGCGTGAAATACGGCGATCACCGATTCCAGGCCCTTTTCGACCGTATCGGCCAGTTGGTTGACGCCTTGCGCCAGACGGGCCATGAAGCCGCTCTGATCGGCCAGGTCGATGCGGCGGCTGAAGTCTCCGGCGGCGGCCGCGTCCACCAGGTCGGACACCTCCTTCTCGATCGCCAGTTGATGGGTCATGTCGACGACCTCGACGACCGTGCCGACTCTTTCTCCGCGGCCCACTTCCACCGGATTGGCGACGGCGTCGAAGGTGCGCTCGCCCATCTCGAAGCGGCTGCGGTGCTCGCCGCGGAGACCGCGCAAGGCTTGGCGGCCGAGGGTGGGATCGGTATGGCACGAGTCGAAGTCGCAGCCCACCAAGCCGCCGGTCGGGAATCCTGGACGGGCGGCGCCCAGGGCCGCGCCGTTCTCCGAGGCGTGGCGCTGCGCCGCCCGATTGGCGTAGCTGATCCGGTGCTCCGGATCGATCAGGACGACCATGGAGGAAACCACGTCGAGCGCCGCCTGGACTCGGGCCGCGCGGGCGCCGGTCTCGTGGATCTGGGAAAGCGCGCGGGCCATGTCGCCGATTTCGTCGCCGCGGTCGGCGGCCGGGATGTCCACGGTCTCGCCGGCGGCCAGACGGTCCATGACGCCGACCATGGTGTTGATCGGCCCGGTCAGACCGCGCAGGATCGCCATCACCAGGGCGACGGTCCCGATCATGATCGCCACGGCCAAACCGCCGAAGCCATAGACGTGCCGTTCGGCGGCGTCGTGCAGTTCCTCTGTCCGTCGGTTGATGTCGCCGGCGAGACGGTCCTCGATCTTCTTCAGCAGTTCGATGCGCGTGGTCGTCACCTCGAACCAGCGAGCGGGATCGACACTGCCCGTATGGCCGTTGTCCGGGCTTTCCATGGCGATCTTACGCAGGCGGTCGATTTCGGCGATGGCGGGATCGCGCAGGGTTTCCTCGAAGAAGCCCTTCTGGCCGGCGTTGGCGAATTCGGCGAAAACGGCGAAATAGGCCTTCTGGGCCGCCACCAGGCTGATGAATTGGCGGTGCGCCGCGGGCCCGAAGAAGCCGCCGGTGAACCCCGCCGTTCCCACGGCCCGTTCCTGGCCCGCCGCTTCCTTGCCCTGCAGGATCGCCACATAGGCGGCGATCTGGCTGCTGACCCGCGCGTCCATGCTGAGATGGGCAAGGCCGCCGACGATGTGCAGCAGACGGTCGACGAGGGTGGTGTAATAGCCGGTCCCCTCGGGAACCGGGATCGTGCCGTCCAGAATCGCACCGCGCCGGTCGGCCATGGCGCCGAACAGGGAGTCGACGGTCTTGAAGGTTTCGGAAAGGCCGCCGTCCGCGGTCGCCTTGAGCGGCCCGGCGGCCTTGGCGAAGGCTGCCAGGGCCTTGTCGGTGGCCTGTCGCTGGGCTGTCAGCTTGTCCTTGAATTTCGCGGCGCCCCCGGGTCCCAGGTAGCCCGCCGTCAAGCCGCGTTCCTTCTGCAGTTCGTGCACCAGGCCGCCCAGGGCGGGGGCGATATCGATGACCTCGTGCAGTTCCTCGATCGCGTCGTGCTGGCTGAGCTTCTCCGCCACCAGGATGCCGGAGAACGAAGCCATGCCCAGCAGCGGCGCCAGCACCAGCACGCCCAACCGGTGCCGGAGCCGAAATCCGGAACGGCTCTTGGCAGCATTCATATCGCCCCCCAATTCTCGGTCCTTCAGGTTCCCGGGGACGGCAGGCTCTCCGCCCCCTTGGTCGCAGTGCCGGCAACCGCCAGCGTCGTGTCGAACAGCTTGTCGAGTTGGATCAAGGCCACCATGTGGTCTTGCACCGTGATCAGGCCGCTCAGGAAGGCTCCGTCCACCGTCAGTTCCATGTCGGGAACCGGGCGGACATCGTGTTCGGTCACGGTCAGAATGTCGGAGACCGTATCGACCAGGATGCCGATGGTGCGCCCGCCGATACCCACCACGATGACCACGTGGGTCTTGCTGGCGTCGGTGGCCCCCATGCCGAAGCGGGCCCGCAGGTCATAGATCGGCACGATGGTGCCCCGGAGGTTGATGACGCCCCGCACGTATTTGGGCGTATTCGGCAAGAGCGTGGTTTCCGCCCAGGCGCGGATCTCGCGCACCGCCATGATGTCGACGCCGTATTCCTCGTCGCCGATGGTGAAGGTGATGAGCTGGACGGTGGGGCCGACCGGCTTTTCCTCCTTCCGGGTCGGCATGCCGGCCGAAGGGAATTCGTTGGCGAGGTCCATCATGGCTCAAGCCTCCAGGGTCTCGACGTGTTCGATGCGGGTGCGCTCATGGCGCATGTGGACGGCCGTCAGGCGATCCGCCATGACCTTGAGTCCGACCACGTCGAGAATGAGGGCCACGCGACCGCTGCCCAGGATGGTGGCGGCCGCGACTCCCTCGACGGGATCGAAATTGTCTTCCAGGCTCTTGATGACGACTTGCTGTTGGCCGAGGATCTCGTCGACCACCAGGCCAACCCGATGGTCGCCTTCGGTCTCCACCATGACCACCAGGGCACGGCTGGGGTCCCGTTCGGCATCGCGGATGTTGAACAGGCGGTGCAAGGGAATGAGCTGCACGTAGTCGCCGCGGATCGACAGGACATCGTTGCCGTTGACCATGCGATGCAATTCGGCCGGCTTGGGCCGCAGGCTTTCGATGATATTGGCCAGCGGCAGGACGTAGGAGTGGGACCCCGCCCGCACGATCATGCCGTCCATCACCGCGAGAGTCAGCGGCAGGGTGAGCAGGAAGGTCGATCCGTGGCCGGGCCGCGAGCGAACGATCACCCGTCCGCCCAGGTTCTGGATATTGCGGCGGACCACATCCATCCCGACACCGCGTCCCGAGACGCTGGTCACCTGCTCGGCGGTCGAGAACCCGGGCAGAAAGATCAGATTGTCGATTTCCTCCTCGGTCAGTTGCACGCCCGGCGATACGAGTCCGCGTTCCACGGCTTTTTTCAGCACCTTGTCGCGCGGGATGCCCTGGCCGTCGTCGTCGATCTCGATGACGATACGTCCGCCCCGGTGGTCAGCGGAAAGATGGATCGTGCCTTCTCCGGGCTTGCCCGCGGCGATGCGCCTTTCCGGCGTTTCGATGCCATGGTCGACGGCATTGCGGATCATATGGGTGAGCGGATCGCCCAACTGCTCGATCACCGTCTTGTCGATTTCGGTGTTCTCGCCGCTGGTCACAAGCCTCACCTTCTTGCCGCAGGCCAGGGCGGTCTCGCGCACCAGACGGGGAATGCGCTGGAACACCGACTTCACCGGCTGGGCGCGGATCGCCATCACGCTTTCCTGCAGATCGCGGGTGTGGTGCGACAATTCCTCGATGCCGCGCATCAGTTCCGGATGTTCCTCGGTGGCGAGGCCTCCCGACTGCTGGATCAGCATGGCCTGGGTAATCACCAATTCGCCAACCATGTTGACCAAGCGATCGACCTTGTCCAGGTCGACGCGGATGGAACTCGCCCGGGCGGCACCGGCCGGGCCTGCCGGGCCGGTGCCTGCATGTTCCACTTCCGGATGCGGCGGGGGCGGGGCGGGGCGGGGCGGGGGCGCTTCGCGGCGCAGGCCTTCCGGAGCGGCCGGAGGGGCCGGGACGACGACCACTTCCTCGGCTGCCGGTGGTTCCGAATCGCCGACCGCCTCGATGGTCAGGTCGCAATCGCCGGCGGCGAATTCGAAGACTTCCTCGACGTCCGCCTTGTCGCGGGATGTCTCCAACTCGATGGTCCAGCCGATATAGGCCGCTTCGGGGTCCAGGTCGTCGAGGGCCGGCAGACGGCCCAGGTCGGGAACCGGCCGGATCGCCCCCAGGGTCTTCAACTCGCGGATCAGCAAAAGCGGCTCGTTGGCACGGCGCAGCAACTCGGTGTGTGGCGTGAACAGGATGCGATAGGTAGTGAAGGCCGTCTTCGCCGCGGGCTCGGGCTCGGGTTCGGGCGCCGCGGACGGCGCAGGGGCACCGGTTTCGTCGGCTGGAACGGGAGTGAAGTCGATCTCGTCGAAGTCCTGGCCCAGTTCGCCGGAATCGGCGCCGCCGCCCGCCAGGGCCTTGAGGGCGGCCAGCACGTCCGCGCCATGATCGGCCGGCATGGGAGAACCCGACTGGGCGGCGCGCACCAAGTCGGCCAACACGTCGCCGCCCCGAATGCAGACCCTCACCACTTCCTCGGACGGCGCCAGGCGCCCGTCGCGCATCAGATCCAGAGTGGTTTCGAAGGTATGGGCGAAGGCGACCAACTGCTCGAAACCGAAGGCTCCCGCGCCGCCCTTGATGGAATGGATGGCGCGGAAGGCGGCGTGCAGGGTTTCGGCTTCCGTGTTGCCGTCCTGCATGGTCATGAGGTGCTGTTCCAGATCGGAAAGCAGTTCCTCGCATTCCTGGAAATATGTCTGCTTGAATTGTGCCAGTTCGTCCACGGCCCGCTCCCTCAGGGACTGACCTTGGCGATCACGGCGAGCAGTTTCGCCGGATCGAAGGGCTTGACGATCCATCCCGTCGCGCCGGCTTGGCGCGCCTGGGCCTTCTTCTCGTCCGAGGTTTCGGTGGTCAGCACCAGGATCGGCGTCGCCTTGCAGTGCGGCAAGCGGCGTGCCTCGCGGATGAAGGTAATGCCGTCCATCACCGGCATGTTGATGTCGGTGATGATGACGTCGAAGCCATCGGCCCGCGCCGCCTCCAGTCCCTTCTGGCCGTCGACCGCCTGGACGAATTCGAACCCGGCGCGGCCCAGAGTGAAGGCCAGCATGTCGCGGATGGTCTTCGAATCGTCGATGGTCAGGACGCGCTTGACCATCATTCCACCTTCCACTTCATGATGACCGGAAACAGACCCAGGTCGTCGAAAGCGGAAATGAAGGCATCGGTCGGCCCGACGATTCTGAAGGCGATGCCTCCCTTCTCCATGGCGGCCGTCGCGGCCAGCAGGACCTGTATGCAGGGCGTCGACAGCCGTTCCACATCGGCGGCGGCGATGGTCACCTCGACTCCCCGTCCGATGGCCTGTTCCAGGATGCCCTTGAATGGCCCCGCCGCCCGCAGGTCCATGACCGGCAGAAGATCGATTCGGCATCCCGTTCCACTGTCCGAGAGAGCGAACAAGTCCACACGCCTCCGGCTGCCAAGCCCACCCGCGCCCTGCGCCAGCCAGCCGGACCCCGGATCCCTTCCCCATGCCCCAGCCACGCCGGCCGACAGGCGCGATTCGGCGTTTTGTATAACACAGATGAAGTTTGGAAGCACAACACTTTGGGTTGGGAATCCACGGACTCCCTGTTTCATCGCACTCTGTTGCTTGCTACTCCGGGGCCCTCTCCCTACAATCCGGCAAGGGAAGGGTCTGGGCGGGCGTATACGCCGGGATCGGGGTCGACAAGAATCTTTGGGATAGCGACGGGATGGCCAAACTCCCCGCCTACGTGCTGGAAAAGTTGCGCTTCCTGATTATCGATGACGATCCCCACATGCGGGACCTCGTGGCCAATATCTTGCGCTCCATTGGCGTCAACCTGATATCCGAAGCCGCCGACGGCGCCGATGCGCTGGTCGTCATGAGGGCCACCCCGCCCGACATCGTGATCTGCGACTGGATGATGGCGCCGGTGGACGGGATCGAGTTCGTGCGCATCCTGCGTACCGCCCCCGACAGCCCCAATGCCTTCGTTCCGGTCATCATGCTGAGCGGATTCACCGAACTGCACCGGGTGATGGAAGCCCGCGATGCGGGGGTTACCGAATTCCTTGCCAAGCCGGTGTCGGCGACCACACTCTATGGCCGGATTTGTTCGGTGATCGAAAAGCCCCGCCAGTTCGTGCAGGCTGCCCGCTATCGGGGACCGGATCGTCGCCGCCGCCGCGATCCGTTCCAGGCCGGCGTGGCGCGGCGGCAGGAGGACCAGACGGTGGCGGAAGAAAGCGGTGTCCAGATCTCGCAAGACGAGATCGACAAGATGCTGGCCGAGATGTAAGCCGCGGAAATGCGTCGGAAAAGTCGATGAGAACGTCGCCAGGGAGAGACCAATGGATACGATGCCGATCGACAACGAGACGGAAACCGTCGGTTCCGATGGCGGAAACCTGATTGCCGAGGGATGGGTTCCGCCGTCGCGGATCGCGGAACTGGAAGCCACCATCGCGATGATCGGCGAGGGACGCCTGCTGGACGTCCCCAAGGGCACCTGCCGCCTGTCGGAGGCCTTGCGGAAGCTGGCCGGGACCTTGGGGCGCGAGTACTCCCGCACCTTGAAGCGAATGGTGTCGCTGTCCACGGAGACCAACGACGGCGTGGTCGCCGCCGTGGAAATGCTGCGTGGCGTCCGCCAAGCCGCCACGCGCAGCCAGACCATCGCCGCGGCCGCGGAGGAACTCGTCGCCTCGGTACACGAGATCGCCACCAACAGCAACGCCGTGGCCAAGGAGGCCGGGGAGGTGCAAGGCGCCATTCGCGGTGGCCTCGCGGCGGCGCACCGGGCGGTGGAGAACATGAGCGACGTCAGCCAGGCGGTGGACGTGGCCGGGGCCCGGGTGCACAAGTTGGCGGAGGCTTCGGCCGATATAGGCAAGATCCTGGGCATGATCGAGGAAATCGCCTTCCAGACCGATATCCTGGCGCTCAACGCCTCGGTCGAGGCGGCCAGGGCGGGCGATGCCGGCAAGGGCTTCGCCGTGGTGGCCAACGAAGTGAAGCGGCTGGCCGGCCAGACCAAGGAAGCGACCGTCGAGATTTCCCGGCGCGTCCATGACCTGCGCACCGAGATGGACGGCATCGTGCGATCCATGGGCGAGGTGCGCAGCGTGGTCATCCAGGGTCGGCAGGCCATCGACGAGACCAGCGGCAGCATGACCGCGGTATCCGGCCGCGCCGACCAGGTGGCCGACCGCATGCACGACGTGGCGGCCATCCTTGAACAGCAGCAGGCGGCGGTGAGCGAGGTGGCGCAGGGTATCGGCGTCATCGCCGACATGACCGATCATACCGAGGGGCAGATCCGCAACACCCTGGACACTCTGGACCGATCCGGGGCCAAGATCACCGAGCAGTTGGACCAACTGGCGACCTGCGCCCTGCCGAGGAAGCTGATCCATCTCGCGAAGTCGGACCACGTGTTGTGGAAGAAGCGCATCGCCTCCATGCTCGCCGGCCGCCTCAAGCTCAAGAGCGAGGAGTTGGCCGACCACCACCAATGCCGCTTCGGAAAGTGGTATGATCATGTTACTGAGCCCGAAATGCGCGAGCATCCCGCGTTCCGCGCCATGATCGCCCCCCACGAGGCGGTGCATGCCCACGGCAAGAGAGCGGTGGAGATGTTCAATTCCGGCGACCTGGACGGTGCGGTGGCCGAACTGCACGAGGTCGAGACGTCCTCGGCAGAAGTCTTGCGCCTGCTGAACGAATTGGCGCCGTGAGGGGCGGCATCCGGCGGCAAGCCGTTGCCCGTTCCCACATCTTGCGGACGTTCTTGCCGTCCCCCACCATTCCTGGTTGACAGCGATTCGGCCAGGGGGCAGCATGACCTCGCGATTCGCGCTGGGGAGGGACGATGTTCGCGAGGTCGGCCGAACCGGATGGCAAGGCGCTATGGCTGGTCTGGCAGAGGGCGGCGTCGGGCTATCACCACCACGTCATGACCATGGACACCGCCAGTCCCGAGGTGCGGGGCGTGGGCGGCGTCTACTTGATCTGGCATCTTGGCAGTCCGCCCGAATGGATCGCCATCGGCGACGCCGAGGACATCGGCGCCACGCTTGACCGGCTGCGGTCCGATCCCGCCTTCGCCGCTCTGGACCCCAGCGGCGGTCTCTATGCGACCTGGGTGGAACTGGATGGCCAGAGCCGGAGCGGCGTGGTGCGCTACCTGTCCGACCTGCTGCGGCCCGCCCTGGGCGGACGGACGGCCTCGGCCTCGCCCATCCCGGTCAACATCCCGCATTGAATTCGGATTAGAACTCTTCCCACTCGTCGTCGGTCTTGGCGACGGAAGCGGCGGCCGGCTTGGCGGCTGCGGCGGCCGGTTTGGCGGGAGGCAAGGGCGCGGCCGCCTTTTTCGGCGGCGCGGCAAGGACCGGCTTGGGAGCCGGGGCCGGGGTTGAAGCCGCGCCGACATGATCGGCGTCGAAGAACGCCACCATGCGAACCAGTTCCTCGGCTTGATGCTTGAGGGATTCGGCCGAGGCCGATGTCTCCTCGACCAATGCCGCGTTGCGCTGGGTCATGTCGTCCATCTGGCTCATGGCTTGGTTGATCTCGTCCAGCCCGATGGCTTGTTCACGGCTTGCCGACGCAATCTCGGCCACGATGTCGGTCACCTTCTTCACCTGAACGACGATGTCGCCCAGCTTGCGGCCGACGCCGTTCACCAGGTCCACGCCCTGCTTGACCTGATGGTTGCTGGCCAGGATCAGGTCCTTGATCTCGCGCGATGCCTGGCTGGTCCGTTGGGCCAGGGAACGCACCTCCGTGGCCACCACGGCGAAGCCCTTGCCGGCGTCGCCCGCCCGCGCCGCCTCGACGGCGGCGTTCAGGGCCAGAAGGTTGGTCTGGAAGGCGATCTCGTCGATCATGCTGACGATCTCGGAAATCTTGTCCGAGGATTCCTCGATGGTCCGCATGGCCTCGACGGAATCCTTCATGACGGAGCCGCTTTCGTCGGCGGTCGCCCGTGCGGCCAAGGCCAACTGGTTGGCCTGTTGGGAATTTTCGGCATTCTGGCGCACGGTGGCCGAAAGTTCTTCCATAGCCGAGGCCGTCTTCTCCAGGCTGGCCGCCTGCTGCTCGGTGCGCGCCGCGAGGTCGCGGCTGGCGGCGGAAATCTCGGCGGCGCCGTTTTCCACCTCGGTGGTGGTGGCGATGATCGTCCGCAGAACCCCGTTCAGGCGATCCGTCATCGCATTGGAGTCGTCCTTCAGATGGGCGAAGGCGCCCTGGTAATCGCCGTCCATGCGCCGAGTCAGATTGCCCTCGGCCAAGGCCTCGATGACCCGCACCACTTCGTCGAGTCCCGACTGGACGGTGCCGGCCATGCGGTTGATTCCCTCGCTCAGACTCAGCATGAAGCCGGCCTTGCCCTGAGTGGGAATACGTTGGGTGAAGTCTCCGGCCGCGGCCGCGCTGACCAAGCCTTCCACTTCGGTCTCGATGGCCTGCTGTTCCTTTTGGCGAGCCGCCAAACCGTCGAGCACCGCATTGATGGTCTCCGACGACCGGCCGAAGGCGCCCAACATGCCGGTCGGGATGATGCGGCGATGGTATTTATGCCGGCTGACCGCCTCCATGGCGGCGGTGGCCTCGCGCACGTAGGCGTCGGTCTGGTCGACCATCTCGTTGAAGGCCCACATCATCTCCCCCAACTCGCCGCCCTCGCGGATGTCGGTGATGCGCGCCTCGAAATCGCCGCGCGCCACGGCCCGGCAAGCCTCGCTAGCCTTGGCGATGTCCGCTGCGACCCGATTGAGAAAGACGAGCGTGCCGCCGGCCAGGAGCATTGCACCCGCCCCCAAGGCGGCCAGGGGCGTCGACAGCCCGCCGATCAGCACCCCTGCGACGACCAGCGCTGCCACGAGCGCGGCGGAGACGCCGGCCAGTATCTGGGCCTTAAAGAGAGAAGATCCACTCATCGTAGGTGATTCCGTTGCTGGTCAAGAGGTCGACCACCGCGCCGAACGAGGCGGCTATGCCTTCCTTGCGGTCGGCATGGGAAGTCTCCACGTCGAGCAGGGTGCGGTAGAGAGGAACGATGGCGCCTTCGACGATCCGGCGGTCGGGAACGCGGCGGCTGGAATGGTACCCGACCATGGTACCGGAAACGTCGTAGCTGGGCGTGACGTGGGCGAATACCCAATAGTGATCGCCGTTTCGTGCGCGGTTGATCACATAGGCGAAGATTTCCTGACCCGATTCGATGGTATCCCACAGCAGCTTGAAAACGCATCGGGGCATGGCGGGATGGCGCACGATGCTGTGGGGCTCTCCCAGCAATTCCTGCTCCGAGTAGCCGGCCACGTTCTGGAAAACCCGGTTGGCGTAGGTGATTCGCCCCTTGAGATCCGTCTTGCTGACGATGATCTCGTCCTTGTTGAAGAAGCGCTCCACTCCGGACAGAAACACCTCTTTCCCCATGGTCTCCCCCCTGGTATCAAGCCGCGAAAAGCCGACGCGACGGGGCCAGCCTTACCCCCATGCGGCGGCTTGTCAAGCTTTTGAACCGTTCAAGGGTTGGACCCCCGACAATCGGCCGGAGATGCTGGCGCCTCAGGCGGCTTCCGGTATCGAAGCCGATTCTCCGGCGCAGAAGACTTTGTAGAGCGCCTCGAGAATCGCCTGCACCTCCGGACCGTCGACGGAATAGTAGACGGTCTGGGCCGAACGCCGGCTCTTCACCAAACCTTGAGCCCGCAGAATGGACAGGTGCTGCGAGACCGCCGACTGCCCGATGCCCGACGCGCCGGCCAGCCAGCCGACCGACTTCTCTCCCTTCGCCAGATGGCAAAGAATGGCGAGACGGTGGGTGTTGCTCATGGCCCGCAAGAGGTCGGCGGCGTCCTGGGCGCGGCATTCCAGCCGATCGTAAACCATATCCATGTGCGATATCCTTCTTTTGGCGCGGCCCGAGCCGGGGCCACGCATGCATATCTTCATAAATACGTATAGGAAGCGATTTCCGTGGTTTCAAGTGGAAATTTTCTTTCTACATTTTATATACTGTGATAAATAGCCGGCTCCATCGCTTCTCCGTGCAATGCCTGCAAGGCTCCTTACCTCGGTCGCGGGGCCGCCCCGGAAAAACCCACGTTACGCAAGAATATCATCGTCTTCGCGATGGATTTCGGTTATAGCGGACGGGTGAGAAGGAGGAAGCTTCCCATGGCGAGCCGTTTGCCGGCTGTCTTGGCGGGTGTCTTGTTCGCGGCGCAAGGGGCGTTGGCGGCCGAGTCGGCTGCGCTCGACGTCGCGGCGGTGCGTTCGCTGCTGGGTGGCAACACCCTGGATGCCGTGACGGCCTTGAAGCGCTTCGAGGGGCAGCCCTTCCGACTCCACCTCAGGGCTGACGGAACGCTGGTCATCGTCAACTTCGATGGCCGGCAGGATGGCGGCACCTGGGAAGTCACGGCCGATGGGCAATACTGCAGCCAGTATGCACAGACCCGAAAGGGAATGCGGAAGTGCTTCCAGGTGCGGGATGCCGGCCATGGGCGTTTCGAGATGCGCACGCCGGAGGGGGAGCTTTCGTCCACGTTCACCGTGCGCAAGGGCAATCCGGACGGCCTTTGAATGGGGACGTCGAGGATCTGGGATGGGATCGCGATAGGCACATGAGCGAAAAGAAGTACCGCTTGGTCACCCGCGCCGATTTCGATGGTATCGTCTGCGGCAGCCTTCTCATGGAACTGAACCTCGTGAACGAGGTTTTGTTCGCCGAGCCCAAGAACATGCAGGACGGGGTCGTGCCGGTGGACGGCGGCGACATCACCGCCAACCTGCCCTACTGTGCCGCCGTGCACCTCTGCTTCGATCACCACGTCAGCGAACTGACGCGGGTGGGCGACAACCACAACCACGTCATCAAGCCCAATTCGCCATCCACCGCAAGGGTGATCTACGACTACTACGGCGGGCACGAAGGTTTCCCGTTGATCTCGCGCGAGATGATGGATGCCGTCGACCAGGCCGATTCCGCCCAGTACACCGAGGAAGACATCCTGGCCCCCACCGGCTGGACGCTGCTCAACTTCATCATGGACCCGCGCACGGGTCTGGCACGCTTCAAGAATTTCCGCGTCCCCAACGATGAAATGATGCGCGACCTGATGATCTACTGCCAGCGCCACTCGGTGAAGGAAATCCTGGAACTTCCGGACATCGTCGAGCGCATCCACACCTACATCGAACACGACGAACCGTCGGAGCACCAACTCCGCCGCTGCTCCAGGGTCGAAGGCCAAGTCGTGGTCACCGACCTGCGCAAGGAAAAGGTCATCTACGCCTGCAACCGCTTCATGGTCTACGCCCTGAACCCGGCGACCAAGGTCTCCATCCAGGTGACCCGCGAGGAAAACGACGGGCCGCGCACCATCCTGGCGGTGGGCAGGTCGATCCTCGACCGGTCCTCGAAGACCAACATCGGCCCCCTGATGCTGGAATACGGCGGCGGCGGCCATGCCGGCGCCGGCACCTGCCGGGTGCCGCACGCCGAGGCCGACCGGGTGCTGGCCGAACTGGTCCAGCGCATCAACGCCGACGGCTGATCAGCCCAGCTTCACCGCGGTACCGTTGACCACGACCATCAGCATCGACTTCTGGTCGCCGCCGATGGTCTCGTAGTCCAGGTCCACGGCGACGATGGCGTCCGCGCCCAGGTCGCGGGCTTGCTCGGCCATGGCGTCCATGGCCATGTCGCGGGCGTTGCGCAGTTCCTTCTCGTAAGATCCGGACCGCCCGCCGACGATGTCGCGGATGCCGGCGAACAGGTCGCGGAAGACATTGGTGCCCATCACCGCCTCGCCGGTGACGACACCCAGGTAAGCGGTGACGCGGCGCCCTTCGACCCCGTCGGTGGTGGTAATCAGCATGTCGGCCTCCCTTGCTTCGATGGCCTCCAGTCTATGCCGCCGGGGAGCCCCGCTTCAATGCCCCGCATGGCCGCCGGCGCCGGTCATGGCTGGCGTCGGCGCGATGCCGTTGACCGCCTGCACGGCCCGGATATAGGCCACCAACGCCTTGTCCTGGCCGGGCTTGACGCCCTCGGGCTTCGGCATGTCGCCGAATTTCCAGTGGTGGCTCTTGGCCCCGACGTTGATCGCCGCCACCATCATGGCATCGTCGTGATGACCGGGGGCGTAGAAGGGATGCAGCAGCGGCGGGCCGTTGTCGGTGCCGCGCAGACTGGTGCCATGGCAGGCGGCACAGATCTGGTCGAACACCGCCTTGCCGGCCTGCGTCGCCGGCCCCAGGGCGGGCATCGCCAGTTGCGGCTGCTCGAAGCGAGCGGCCACCGCCTGGCCCTCGACGACCAGGGTCACCACGGCGGCCAGACGCTCGGCCGCCTTGACGTCGGCATCGGCTTTCAAGAACTCCTTGTCGGGCGCCAGGGCCAGGTCGAGCCGCCGCCCGCCGGCCAGCAAGGTCGCCTTGCCGGCCAGCCGGGCAGGCGGCACCGCCACGTCCGAATGATCGCGCAGCCAGACCCGGATGCCGCCGTCGCGCACCGCGAATTCGATGCGCCAGGCATTGCCCACCTCGACGACCTGACCGCCGTAGGCGGGGGCCATGGGGCCATGGGCCTGCGCCTGTCCGGCCAGCAGCAGCGCGGCCGCAATCGCGAACTTCCTCATGTCATTTCTCCTTGCCTTGCGAGAGGGATAGGGCCGCCTTGCGGCCGGCCCACAGAAACAGGACAGGCGTCACCAGGCTGTCCAACAGGGTCGAGGACAGCAGGCCGCCGAAGATCACCACCGCCACCGGGTGGAGGATCTCCTTGCCCGGCGCGCCCCCCGCCATCACCAGGGGCAGCAGGGCCAGTGCCGCCACCAACGCGGTCATCAGCACCGGCGTCAGGCGTTCGAGGGAGCCCCGGATCACCATCGCGGGGCCGAAGGACTCGCCTTCGCGGGCCATCAGGTTGAGGTAGTGGGACACCTTGAGGATACCGTTGCGCGCCGCGATGCCGGTCAGGGTGACGAAGCCAACCAGGGTGGCGACGCTGAGCGTCTGGTCGGTCAGCCAGACGGCGGCGACGCTGCCCACCAGCGCCATGGGCACGTTGGCCATGACCACCAGGGCCAAGGCCGCGGAGCGGAAATGGCCGTAGAGGACCACGAAGACGCCACCCAGCGAGACCAGGGCCAGCAGACCGATCAGACGGCTGGCCTCCTGCTGGCTGCGAAACTGGCCCTCGTAGGCGAGGAAGGTGCCCTGCGGCAGCGCCAAGCCGGCCAGGCGCGCCTGGACATCCGCCACGGCGCCGCCCATGTCACGACCCTGGGTATTGGCCAAAACCACGATACGGCGACGCAGGTCGTCGCGGTTGATGATGTTGGGGCCCTTGGTTTCCACCACCTCGGCCAGCAGCGCCAGGGGCACCTTGCCGGACGGCGTGTCCACCAGGATTTGGCGGAAGTCGGCCGTGCGGGCCCGCCAGTCATCGGCTAAGCGCAGAACCACGTCGAAGGTCCGCTCCCCATCGCGGACCTGGGACACCACGCGGCCCTGCAATGCAGCTTCCAAGGTTTCGGTCAACTGGTCCAGGGTGAGGCCGAACTTGCGAGCCTCCGCGCGGTCCAGGCGCAATTGTAGCTGCGGGATCAGCACCTGCTTTTCCACCTGCAGGTCGACGATGCCGGGCACTTCGGCCATGCGGCGGCGAACCTCCTCGGCCAAGCCGCGCAAGACATCCAGGTCGTCGCCGAAGATCTTGACCGCGATCTCGGCCCGCACCCCCGACAGCAGATGATCGAGACGATGCGAGATGGGCTGGCCGATATTGGCCGAAACGCCGGGAAGCCGCGCCAACTGCCCGCGCAGGTCGGCCAGGATGGCCTGCCGGCCGCGCGCCGACGGCTTCAGGTCCACGTCGATCTCGCTGTAGTGGACGCCTTCGGCGTGCTCGTCCAGCTCGGCCCGCCCGGTGCGCCGCCCCGTCGAGGCGACTTCGGGAACGCCAAGCAACAGAGTCTCGGCGATGGTGCCGATGCGATTCGATTCCGACAGCGAGGTCCCGGGCGGCAGCAGGACGTTGACCGTCACCGTGCCTTCGTTGAAGGCCGGCAGGAAGGCGCGGCCCAGGAAGGGGACCGAGGCCGCCGCCGCGACCGCCAGCAGCACCGCGGGACCGATCGCCAGCACCGGATTGGCGAAGGACCACTGCAGCAGCCGGCGGTCTCCCGCCTTGAGCCCGCGCACCAGCCAGGAATCGCCGTGGGCCACGGCGCGGGCCTTGGGCAACAGGTAATAGGCGAGCACCGGCGTAACGGTCAGCGACACCAGCAGCGAGGCCAGGATGGACACCACGTAGGCGATGCCCAGCGGGGTGAACAGCCGGCCTTCGATGCCCGACAGGGCGAACAGCGGCAGGAACACCAGCACCACGATCGCGGTGGCGTAGACGATGGAGTTGCGCACCTCGGAAGACGCCGCCCGCACCACGTCGCAGGCCGGACGGGGACTGGGCAGGCGGGCGTTCTCGCGCAGGCGGCGGAGGATGTTCTCCACGTCGACCACCGCGTCGTCGACCAGTTCGCCGATGGCCACCGCCAGCCCGCCCAGGGTCATGGTGTTGATGGTCAGACCCAAGGCCTGGAAGACCAGGGCGGTGGCCACTATCGACAAGGGAATGGCGGTCAGGCTGATGAAGGTGGTACGCAGGTTGAGCAGGAAGGCGAACAGAACCAGGGTCACCAGGATGGCGCCGTCCCCGAGGGCTTCCAAGACGTTGGCGACGGCGCGTTCGATGAAGTCGGCCTGGCGGAACAGGATGCGGTCCGCCGTCACGTCGGGCGGCAGCGCCGGCTTCAACTCCTCCAGTGCCGCTTCCACCGCCCGGGTCAGGGCGATGGTATCGGCGCCCGGCTGCTTTTGCACCGCGAGGATTACCGCCGGATTGCCGTTCACCGCGGCATCGCCGCGCTTGACCGCCGCGCCCAGGCGGACTTCAGCCACCTGGCCCACGGTGACGGAGGCCTCGCCGTGCCAAGCGATCACCGTGTCGCGCAGATCCTCGATGCGGGTGGTCTGGCCGATATTGCGGATCAGGAATTCGCTGGACCGCTGTTCCAGGAAGCCGCCCGTGCTGTTGCGGGCGAATCCGGCCAGGCCCTTTTCCAGGTCGGCGTAGGACAGCCCCAGGGCCGACAGGCGGGCCGGCGAGACCAGAACCTGATACTGGCGCACCTCGCCGCCGATGGGGATCACCTGGGCGATGCCGGGAATGGACAAAAGGCGTGGCCGCACCAGCCAGTCGGCCAAGGTTCGGACTTCCATGGATGGGGTGGATCCGGATTCCGAGCGCATGCCGACCAGCAGGATCTCGCCCATGATCGAACTGACCGGCCCCATGACGGGCAGGATGCCCGCCGGCAGGCGTTCCCTGACGGTCGCCAGGCGTTCGGCGACCAGTTGGCGGTTGCGATAGATGTCGGTGCCCCAGTCGAACTCGACGAAGACGATGGACAGCCCGACGCCGGAACTGGACCGCACCCGCATCACGCCGGGGGCGCCGTTCATGGCGGTTTCGACCGGCCGGGTGACCAGGGCCTCCACCTCCTCGGGGGCCAGACCGCGCGCCTCCGTCATCACGGTCACCGTGGCCCGGTTCAGATCGGGAAAGACGTCGACCGGCAGGCGTTGCAGGGCGAAGCCGCCATAGGCCAGGAGAGCGCAGGCGACGGCCAGGACGAACAGCCGGTTCCGTAGCGAGAATTCGATGATACGGTCGAACATGGTCTACCTCGCCGCCCGAAGTTGCTGGACGCCCTGCACCACCACGCGCTCGCCGGGGGAAAGGCCGTCCTCGATCTCGGCTATCGGCCCGACCACCCGGCCCACGCCGACCGGCCGGGCCACGAAGGCTTCCGGCCCCACCCGGATGAAGACGACCGGGCGGCCCCCGACCTCCGCGACCGCCTCGCGCGGCACAGCCAGACGGAGCCGCGTCGATCCGACCGCCAAGTGGACGTCGACCGGCAGGCCGATCCTGAGGCCGTCGGCTTGGCCCTCCGCCACCCGGAAATGCATGTGGATGCCGTGGTCGGCGGAGTCGATCTTCGGACTCGCCCCCAGCCGTTCCAGGGGAAAGGTCCGGTCGGGGAACAGCCGGGTGGCCGCGGTGGCGCCGGTCACCCGGTCCGCGACCGCCAGGTCGTGGATCACCGCTTCAACCCGCAGACGGGTGGGGTCGACGATTTCCACCAGCACGCGGTCCGGCGTCACCACCTCGCCCGGCACGACGTGGACGTCGGTCACCACCCCGTCGACCGGTGCCGCCACCAGATCGCGGCCCAGCGCCGTGCCGGCGATCTGGCCGCGCTCCTTGCGCAGTTGTTCCAGGCGGATGCGGCTGGCCTCGACGGTCTTGGCGGCCACCACGCCTCCCAGGGCCTCCTGACGGCCGAGTTCCCGTTCCAGGAGGGCGATCTCGCTTTCGGTGCGATAGAGCGCACCGCGTTTCTCGCTGCGCTCCAGAGATGTCAACGTCGGCTCCAGGACCAGCAGCACGTCGCCCCGCGTCACCTTCTGGCCAGGTACCGGATAGGCGAAGGACGGATCGACCACCACCCGCGCCGGCTGGGATGACTGCACCCGCGCATAGCCGGCGGGGTCTGGAACAACCCGGCCGACCACCCGCTGGGTCTCGGCCGCCTCGCGGGGTTCCACCCGGACCGTACGGATGCCCAGCAGGAATTGGGTCGCCTTGGACATGGCGAAGGAGCGGCCGGCCTGGACGGAAGGAACCGTCGTCTCGGGCGTGCCGTGGTCGTGGCCGGAATGGGCCGCCGCCGACGTCGCCCAGAATAGAGCCAGCAGGGCTACCGCTCCCCGGCCACGGAACAGCCGGGCCAGAAACGCGAGAGCCGCCAAGACGGCTAGCGCGATGCCGCCGCCGCCCACCCAGTGGCGCCAGTGTTCGACCGGCGCCACGGCGCCCGGGGATGCGGCAGCCGGCGATAGGGGCTTGACCTCGGCCACCAGGAGGAGGTCGTCGCGCCCGTCCGCCGCCACCGTCAAGGTCACGGCGGCGCCTTCGGGCGGTGGTGTCCAGGCCAGGAGGTAGACGCCTTCGGCCGCCGTCGCTTCGGCCCGGCCCTTCCAGGTCCCGGCTTCCGCCGCGATGGCCGCACCGGCGACGGGCGCGTTGTCGTCCAGGCCGGCCAGATACAAAAGCGTTCGCTCCACCTCGGGTACCAGCACGGCCTGGAAGGCGAACCCCTCCCCGCCGAAACCGGGCGCCTCGGTCGCCGGGGGAGGGGGCGCCGCCGGAGCCCCGTGGTCGTGGCCGGAATGGGCCAGGGCGCCACCCGGACAGGCGGCGACCGACACCGCCAGCGCGGTGCCGAAAAGGATCTTACGGATCATGAAAGCAACTCCCCGCGATCAGCCGATGACGCAAAGCTCCGAAAGCCGCCGATGGGCGGCCGGATGCGTCAGGCGCGCGGGGGTCGAGGCGGAGGCCCCTCGTCGGCGAGGGCGCGAAGGCCGGCCTCGGTCGGCAAGGGGAGAACGAGGGCCAGCGGAATCGGAAGGGCCACGGCCGCCCGTTCGGTCAGCAGCGGCGCGTGGCAATAAGCCGTGACGCAACAGCAGCCGTCGCCCTGTCCGCCGCAGTGGCCATCAAGGTCGCCTTTCGGGGAAGCGGCCGGCATGGCCTGCTCGTCCGCCATCGCCGCACCATGGCCGTGATTGCCGTGGTCGTGAGCCTCCGCCCGGCCCGGCAGAACCAGAAACAGAACGCCCAACAGCAGGGCCGCGAAGCCCAGCCGCAGGATGTCCCCGTTACCGGAAGCTTTGAAAAGCATGGCGGCAATCATAGCTCCAAGGCATCCGCCTCGCAATGGCGCTAACAGACGATATGACCGCCTTAGGCTAATCCCGGACAACACGGAAGCCGTAGAAATTGAAGCGGTTCTGCGGATCGGCCCCGAAGCGGAAGGTGGAGCGGATCGCGGTCGGGCCGATGTCCCAGCCGCCGCCGCGCAGCACGCGGTCGCAGAATCCTCCGCCCTTCACTGCGGACGGATAGTCCTTGTGGGTTTCGTAGGCGTTGGCCTCGAAGCAATCCTCGACCCATTCCCAGACGTTGCCCGCCGTGTCGTGAACGCCGAAGGGATTGGGCGCGAAGGAACCCACCGGGGCGGCCTTCCTGCCATCCCAGACGCTGCCGCAGCCCACGCAATTGGCCTTGCCCTTCTGGGGCGAGTCACCCCACCAGAAGGCCGTGCCGGTCCCGGCCCGCGCCACATATTCCCATTCCGCCTCGGTCGGCAGCCGATAGGTCTTGCCCGTCTTGCCCGAAAGCCATTGGACGTACCGCTTCGCATCGCCGAAGTTCACGCCGGTCACGGGAACCCGGTCGCCCTCGTCGGGCTTCGGCACATGGGCTCCGCAAGCTTCGTCCCGGACGCAGGCGGACCATTCGCCGTAAGTGACCTCGAAACGCCCGGCGGCGAAAGGCCTGACGATGGGGACGGGAAGCTTGCGGACCTCCTCGATCGGATCGCCCGCCCCAAGAACGAAGGTGCCGGCGGGAACCATCACCATGGACGGACACTCCGGACAGTCGCGAAACCCGGCTCCGTCCGCGGTCGAGGCCGGAATGGCCGGCGCGACCGAAGCCCGCGCGGGTTCCGGAACCGAAGGCGGAGGAGCCGGCATGGTGGACTTGGCCGGTGCGGGCTCGGGGGCGGAAACCGACTGGACGGCCGGTTCCGGCGCAACGGGAACCGGTTGCCGGGGTTCCTCGGCCGCGATCTTGGGAGAAGGAGGTTCTGGGGTTTTCACGACAGCCGGCGGCTTCTCCGCGGCCTTTTGCTTCCGGGGACCGGCCGAAGCCTTCGCCCTCGGCGCCGAGGGGGCTCCCGCGGCCTTCGCGGCGGGGAAGGTCATGCGGTTATTTCCCGGAGATAAGGTGATGACGTCCATCCGCGGTTCGCCGACCGGCATTTCGATGCCGACCGACAAGGTCTGGCCCTTGTTCAGTCCGTCGATGGTGATGACCAGCGAGGCGGGTCCCTCCGCCCCCGATCCCTGCTCCTTGCCGCCCGCATAGGCCGCAAAAGACCAAGCGATGGCCACGGCCAGTGCCGCCACCCTTCCGAGGTGATTACCCATGCTTCGCATTCCCCGTTCCCTTCTCGATTGACATCAAAAGCCGCTTTCCCGGACCAAGGCGACGGCGGCACCGCGCAGGAAGCGCGATAGCAGGCTGCGCGGCACGCCGTCGATTCTTGCAACGCCCCGGGTCTGTCGGGCGACCGTCCGATCCGAAAAGGCCGCCGTAATCCGGTAGATGGCCGCGACGGACCGCAAGGCCCCGTCTTCCCCCCGCAGAACGTCGACCGGGCCGCCGTGAACCGAGGCCAGGAGCCTGTCCGCGAGTTGTTCTGTCGCGACCGGAGAAATCTCGCCCACCCGCCCCGAAAGGGCCCGGCCGAGCGGATCGTCCGGAAAGAAGGTCACGTCCGCTCCGGCCTCGAGGGCTTCCAAATCCTCCTGCTGGGCATAGGCCGTCAGGGTCGCCCCCCCATCCGCGACGACAACCCCAAGGCTCGTCGATTCGTTCACCCATAATCCCGGACGCAGGAAGTCCGGCACGTCGGCCAGACGCCCGTCGAAGGCTCCGGCAAGGGTCAACAGCGCCATCCGGGACTCGATCCCACGGATCTTGGCATCCAGGCGGATCATTTCCTGCCGAGCCACGCCGGTGTCCTGAGCGCGGTCCCGCGTCACCGCTACCTGATCCTGTAGGATGCGGGCGAGGGCCAGTTCGTGGGTTGCCTGCTCCAGTTCGAACCGGAGCGTGGGGGAGGCGAGGCGGTAGATCGCCTGCCCCTCGGCCACCGTTCCTTCCGGCGGAACGAGGATTTCCTCGATCCGGGCGGGAACGGGTGGAAACACCTCCATCCGCCCCGCGGCGTTCAACACCGCCGGCACGGACACCGTGGCACGCCAGGGAAAGGCCAAGCCGGCGATCAGGCAAGCCAAGAGGACGAGGCTCCGAAAACTGGCGGGAGTCCAACGCAGCCGCTCCCGGCGGGTCCACCACCGTCGAAGTTCCAGGGCGATGGGGCGCGTGACGAAATACCAGATTTCGACCCCAAATAGAATAATGCCCAGAAGCTTGAAGAAGAAGTGATAGACCAGCAGCGCAATGCCCAGGAACAGCACGAGGCGATAGAGCCACGTCGCATAGGCGTAGGCCAGCAGCATCCGCCGCCGGCCCATGGGGAAGCGTTCGGGTGGAGCTTCCCCCAGGCCGAACAGGAACTCCCGCAGGTGCCAGCGTGCCAAGGCGAAGGCCCGATCCTGCAAATTCGGGATGTCGAGGTAGTCGCTGAGGATATAATAGCCGTCGAAGCGCATGAACGGGCTGGCATTGATGGACAGGGTCGCGACCCAGACCGTCGTCGCCAGGACGAACAGAGCCCCCTTGGCGCCGCCGTCGGGCGCGAAGCTCCACAGCAACAGCGCGAGACCGGCCAGTCCCAGTTCGGCGGCCATGCCGGCGGCGCCGACCGCCAGGCGCCGGCGGCGGGAACGCAGGCGCCAACTGTCGCTGGTGTCCGTATAGAGGACGGGAAGCATGACCAGGAAGGCCACTCCCATGGTGGGGACCCGGCCGCCGAAGCGATGCAGCGTCAGGGCATGGCCGAACTCGTGCAGGAGCTTGGATACCGCCAGTCCAACCGCCAAGGCCACCTGCCCCTCCCAGGTCCCGAAGGCCGTGAAGGTCGAAACGAAGGTCTCCCATTGCCGTCCCGCAAGATAAAGGCCGGTCAGGGTCAGAAGGACCAGACTCCAGAGGGCGGCGGGGGAATAAAGGGGCGCGACCCAGGGCGCGACGGCATCGAGAAGCCGCTGTGGCCGCAGGATCGGCACCCGGATGAACAGGTAGCGATGGAGAAGCCAGGAATACCACTTCTCCCGGCCCGCGTTCCGGATTTCCAGGAAGGCCGCGGCGGCGGACGGGCCCTGAACGTCGACCAGACAGTTGCGCCGCAAAAAGGCGATCAGGGTCGACAAGTCCTCTTCCTGGGGAAGAAGGAAGGTCTGTTCCCGGACCTTCCGCAACAACTTCCGCCCCTCTCCCTCGCCCCAGCGTGCCAGCATCTCGAAACCGAGGCGATCGATCCGGAAATAGCGATGGCGCAGGGGGTCGTAAAGCAGCCAGGTCGGTGCTCCGGCGGTATCGTCGCATCCCTGGAACAGTGCGACGTCCTCGCGCAGGTGTGGAAGCGGGGGATGCTTGGTGGCGGAAAGCGCCGCGGCCATCTAAACCCCCAGCAGTTGCCGCAACGCCCCAAGCGGACGGCGGAAAAGGAAAAGGATCAAGGGAACCGGCCGGCCGTGAACCTTTGCGGTTCCCCTGAGGCCGATGCGGGGGCGATCCGCATCGACGAAACGCCCGTCCAGGCGGAAGGCCATGGTTCCGTTGGGCAAGGGGCGGGCTTCATAGCTGATCCGCACCAACTCCGCCGCGACCGGCGACAGGGGGGCCGTTCCAAGGAAAAGGGAGATCCCGGCGCCTTGGGGCAGATCGATGGCGTCCTCCGCCGCAAGGTCGATGCGAAGCGCCGCCTTTTCCGGGGCGGCGACGGTCATCACCCTTTCGCCGGTACGGACCGGCTTGCCGATCCAGTCCTGATCGCTGGAGAAGATGGCGACGCCGGCCACCTCCGTCCGCACGGTAATTCTTGCCAGGCGCTCGTCGGCGTAGGAAACCTCGGCCTTGCGCAAACGGACCCGTTCGCCGAGCACATCGACCTCGGCCTTCGATCGGGCATCGAGAAACGCCCCCTGCCGGGCCTTGTCCAGTTCGGCACGGGCGAGATCGAGGGCCCGGCGGGCCAGTTCCGCCTCCGCCCGGAGGCTGGTATCGTCCATGGCGAACAAGGCTTCTCCCTGGGCCACGGGCTGGTTCGGCCGCACGAAGACGCTGCGGATCACGCCGTCCAGAGGAGCCACGACGACATGGGGCACCTCGGCCACCACCTCGGCCGGCGCGAGAACCGACTGACGGACCGGGACCGCCAGGACTAGAATCGCCGCGGCCAGCAACGCGCCGCCGATGACGTGGCGGCGCGGCCTGCCCCCCGACCGGCGGCCGGAACGCAGGGCGAGCGCTTCCCAGGCATGGCCGTAGCACCCCCCAAGCCGCGACAGGAGGGCTTGTTCAGCTTCCTGCCAAGGTTCGTCCCTGGCCAGCCATAGCCCGCCGAGCAGAGTCTCCTCCGCCCCCTTGAGGGGAATCCAGAGAGCCTGCGACGGGCACCAGTCATGCCACGCCCCGGCGGTTTCCGGGGGGAAGTCCCCGCCGGCGACGATCCGCGTCCGATGCAGGCCGCCGTCCCTTGCGAGATGCGAAAGTCCGGTTTCGAACCATTGCAGGAAGGGCGAGCGCCGATCGACCACCGCCACGTTGGCGGCCGCCTTGACCTCGGGGCGATGGTCCGGTCCCAGGGCCACGGCCAGGGCCTGCCGGCACGCGACCAGGCGGCGGGTCCCGTTGATAATATGAAAGATCAGGGCCTCCTCGGAGACCGCGGCGCGCGCCTCGGCTTCCAGGTCGATGAACAGCCCGAAGACCTGAGTATCGCTCATCGCCGCTCCATCGGCGGCTGGGACGGGAAGGCCACGTCGCCGCTCATGCCGCTGAGAACGTCCTCCGCCGCACCTTTGAAACGGCCGAAAACCTGGACGGACTGGCTGGCGGTATCCACTTGGGCGCCGGTCCGGACGATTTCGGCGGGATAGCCCCGGCCGGTGGCGTCGAGCGTTACCGAGAAAGCGGTGCCCGGCCTCAGCCAACGCAGCCAGGACGACGGGACCAGCAGTTCCAATTCAAGTTCCCGGTGGTCGAGAACGCTCAACAACGGATCGCCCGCCTTCACGGTTTCGTGCGGCCCGACCTTGCGATCCGTGACCCGGCCGTCGTAGGGGGCGGCGACCTTGCAATTGCGGACGTCGTGGTCCTGGATCGCCGCCTCGGCCTTGGCCTTCTGGACCGCCGCCTTGGCCAGGTCGACGTCGTGCTTGCCCACCGAGCGAAGGTCGAACATGCGGGTCGTCGATTCCAGCGTGGTCTCGGCTCCCGAGACGCCAGCCCGGGCAGCCGCCAACCGGGCTTCGAACGGAATGCAGTCGAAGGATACCAGGGTCTCGCCTTGGCGGAAGGTCTCGCCGACGCGCTTGGACACGCCAAGGACCCGGGCCGAGATCAGAGCCGAAAGCAGGGCCTTGTTGGGAGCGGTCACCATGGCCCGGACGACGAAATCCCGGTCCGTGGGCGGACCGGGATCACGATGTCCCTGGGCGTTCGCGGCCGAGGATGCCAGAACCGCGGCGACGATACAAAGCGCGCCCCTGCTCCCCATGCCCGCTCCGCTTCCCTACGAGCCCTTGCCGAACTTGCCGGTCCGCCAGGAATTGAAGGTCTTCCCCAGTTCGGTCTTCACCGCCGCCAGGGAATGGTCGCTCATGGCCTGGGGAAGGGGGTCGAGGCCCATGGTGGCGAACAAGCTGCCGTAGGCCTCCTGAACGCTGGCATAGGCGAGATCGCGCCGCAGGCGGGCCTGCAGGGAGCGGACTTCGTTCTGGATTTCGTTGAGTTCGCCGCCCCGCTGGGCGTACTTGGCCGCCGCCGACTGCGCGCGCAGCCGGTCCTCGACCTCGAAGCGCTTGCGGGCCAGGGCATATTCCTGGACCGAGGACGCATACTTCAGCCCCGAAACGTGGACCTGGCTGATCACCGCCATGTTGAGAGCCATGCGCCGGACGTTGGAAAGTTCCTCCTGCTTCTCGGCCAGTTCCAGCGCGGCCGGCAACTTGACGACATTGAGCAGGTTCCAGGCGAGCGACACGCCCATGGTCTTCCAACTGCTGTTCAAGAGGTAATGGTCGTCGTCATACTTCAGGCCGCCCGAGAAGCTGAGACCCGGCAGCATGCGCAGGATGGCGATCTTCGATTCCTGGGCATAGACGCGGGTCTGGTAGGCTTCGCCACGCATTTCCGTACGGTTGGCAAGCGCGACGTCCTCCATCCGCTCCACGGACGCCTGGAAAGACAAGGGATCGCCCACCGTGGCCTCGTCGACCGTCACGGTGAACTTGGCTCCCGGATGCAGGTTCATCAAGGCCGCGAGGGCCGTCTTCGCCGCCTGAAGGTCGCGCTTGGTCACTTCGAGCTGGGACAGCGTGTCGAGGAGGTCCTTCTGGTAGTTCAGGTGGTCGGACGGCTTGCCGAGCCCTTCGGACAGCAGCTTCTCGGAATTCCTCTGGGCGCCGCGCACCCGTTCCAGCAGGGTCTCCAGGCGCGGCAGGTTGCGCTCCGCCGCCGCCACCCGCCAGAAGGCGGCACGCACTTCCTTGACGATGTTGTGCACCACCTGGCGGCGGCGCTCTTCGACCACCAGCGACATATCCGCCTGCTGCTTGGCGCGGATGTAGCTGATGCCGAAGTCGAGCACGTTCCAGGTGGCCGTCAGGCCGGCCGTGTTGTGGACGCGCTCCTTGGTGATCGATGGCGTACCCCCGGGAACCGTCTGGGTGCCGTCGTCGTTGTCGCGGTAATTGTATCCGGCATCCGCGGCCACCTGCGGCAGCAGGCTGTAATGGGAGAGATCGACCTCTTCCAGGGCCACCGCCTTTTCCATCAACTTCAGCCGGTAGTCCAGGTTGTACTTGATCGCCCGCGCCGTTGCCTCCTCGAGGGAGATCGCCTCGGCGACCTTTTCCTGGTTGTCGAACATGTTGAGGCGGTCGGCCGCGACCCGGGCCCCGGTTTCCTCATCGGTGAACGGTACCGGCGACAGAGAGCACCCGGCAGCCATCAAAGCCATCAACGAGGTCAGGCACACCCTGCGCAAGGAACCCCTCGAACCGAACGATATCATCAAAGCTTTTCCCCTCTCGAAGACACGATCAGAAATTTCAGGAATCCACGTCACGCGGCGGGCAGGACATGATCCCGCAAAGCCTCCGCGATCAATCCGGCCGTCACATCCCCCCGACCGTGCCACAGCGCGATCTGCCGGGACAGGCCCGGACGTGCCGCCGGTTCCAGGGAACCCTGGACGTTTCCGCCGGTCGGCGCCGTCGGCTGGCCTTCCCCCGGCCCTTCCAGTTGCCGGGGTCCTTCGCGGCCCTCGGGACCGGGGCCCGTCCGTTCGCCGCCCAGGCCGCCGCCAAAGCCGCCCGGTCCCCCGCCGATACCGCCGGAAGCGCCGCCCAGGCCGCCGAAGCCGGAAGAAGGCGCGCCGGTCAAACCGCCTCCGAAACCGCCGAAGCCGGAAGGCGCGCTGGCCAGGCCGCCCCCGAAACCGCCCGTCGGTCCGCCCAGGGAAGAAAGCGCCGCCGTGACCGGCGTGCGTCCCTCGATGGCGCTGACCGATCCCAAGTTGCCCTGGACGGGGGCGACCGTCGCCAGTCCGCCGGTGGGCGCGCCAAAGCTTGCCGTCGCGGCGGTCACCGGGGTACCGCTGTCGCCAATGTTGGCGGTCGTGGCGGCCATCCCGCCCGGCCCGCCCAGGCTGATGGTGGAACCCGAAACCGCCAGCCCGCTGGTCACCGAGACACCGCCGGTGGCACCCGTCAAGCCCCCCGGCAAGCTGGTCGGAGGCGGAGGCGGCGGGGCGGGGTTGTTGACGGGCGGCGTGGGGGCGGTCGTGGTGGTGGAGACCCCGAAGTCGGAGAGGGTGGCCGCCTTGTAATACCACACGAAATTATCGCTGGCCCCGGCGGCCAGGTCGCTCATGCGCACGAACATGCCGTAGGAATTGTCTCCGGTCATGGAAGTGGCCGAGGTGGTGGGATTCTGGCCGATGACGTTGGAAAAGCCAAGGGTCGCATTCAGGACCGTGTAGGCGCTGGCCGAGTCCGAATAGAACTGGACGATTTCCGTGCCCGACGAAATGCGGATGCCGTTCGACTGGGTCGCAGCGCTGCCGACGGCCGCGAACGTCGCCCCGGAATCCGTTACATTGCCGCGCGTCTTGGTCGGACTATCCGTCGTGCCGATCCAGTCATCCCGCGTGCCGACCCAATAGCGGATGTTGGCGAGGGCGCCGGCGGTATTGTTGGTGACCTTGGAGGTGATCTTGACGAAGTTGGCGGTCTGGCCCAACTCGTATTTGTTTTCCACGTCGATGATCGACCCGCCGATGGACAACCTACCTGTGACGATGATGGTCCCGTAGCCCACGTTCCCCGACGTGGCCGTGAATCCGGTTGTGTCGACATTCAGATTGGACCAGGTCGTCGCGGCCGCATCCGCGTCCGAGTTGATCGTCGTCCCATTGCTGTTGAACGTATTGGTCCCATCCCCACCCAACCCGATGGCGTAGTTCATGGGATTGGTGCTGTAGGTGAGCTTACGGTACGCTGTCGCGGCGGTATTGTAGTAGAAGGGCTGTTGCAGCGTGCCCTTGCTGTTGACCGAGGCTTCGCTTCCGGTGCCGAACCGCAGCTTCCCGTTTTCCAGGGTTTCCGAGGTCAGGGTGGGAAGGGCGCCGGCCGATGTGAGCTTGGAAATGAAGACGTCGTTGCTGCCCAATGGAAGCAGGTTGAAGGTTCCGGCTCCGGGATCGAAGTCAGCGGAACCGCCACTAAAGCCGGTGGTGTAGACGTTGCCGGAACTGTCCGCTGCGATGCCGAAGCCATAATCGCTGGATGTCCCGCCCAGGGACTTGCCCCAGGCAATGGCGCCGGTCGAATCAAGCTTCGAGACGAAGACGTCCTCGCTCCCCGCGCTGGTCACGTTGGACGTTCCGGCACCGGGATCCAGATCCGCGGTGCCGCTGTAATACCCGGTGGTGTAAACGTTGCCCGAACCGTCCACGCTGATGCCCAGGCCCGTGTCGTAGCCTGTCCCGCCCATGTTCTTGGCCCAGGCTAAAGCGCCGTTGGCGGTGGCGAGCTTCTGGACGAAGATGTCGGCGCTGCCACTGCTGGTCAGGCTGGTGTCTCCCGCGTCGGGATCGAAATCGACCGTGCCCAGGAATTCGCCGGCTGTATACACGTTGGAACCGACGACCGCGATGGCACGGCCTGTTTCGCTCGATGTCGTGCCGACCTGCTTGACCCAGCCAAGCCCGCCGGCCGCGGCGAGCTGGTGAATGAAGACGTCGGACCCGCCCGCGCTCGTCAAGTTGCTGGTTCCGCCGCTCGGGTCGAAATCCGCCGTGCCGAGGAAGGATCCGGTCGTGTAGATGTTGCTGGAACCGTCCACCCCAATGGCCTTGGCGATATCGTCGCTGGCCCCGCCCATGCCTTTGGCAAAGACCAGATCGCCGTTCACATCAAGCTTCTGGATGAAAATATCGTAACCGCCGGCGCTGGCCAGGTTCGTGGTTCCCGCCCCGGGATCGAAATCCACGGTATTCGAGAAATACCCGGCGATATAGACGTTGCCGGAACTATCCACGGCAATGCCGTTGCCGTTGTCGGCCCCCGTACTGCCGGCGGATTTGACCCAGGACAGGGCGCCGGTCGACGACAGCTTCAACGCGAACATGTCGTAGGAGCCCGCGCTGGTCAGATTCGAGGTTCCCGCACTGGGATCGAAATCCGCGGTGTCCTGGAAAAAGCCGGTGACGTGGACGTTGCCGGAACTGTCGACGGCGATCCCGTTAACGCCTTCGCCGGATGTGCCGCCAATGGACTTGGCCCACGAAAGGGCGCCGGCCGACGTCAGTTTCAGCACATAGACATCCGCGCCGCCGGCACTGGTCAAACTGGAAACGGAGGAACTGGGATCGAAGTCCACCGTGCCCTCGAAGGTGCCGGTGACGTATATGTTACCGGAGCTGTCCACCGTGATGGCCGACGCCGTGTCGCTCGACGTTCCCCCGAAACCAAGGTTCACGCTCAACAGGTCATGGCTGTAAACGACTTGAGTGGCGGCCGTGAGCCCGGTTTCCGTCGCGACCGTTCCGCTAGTTCCTTCCAGAACCCAGTCACCGCTGGCGCCGGTGATATCGTCGGAAGCGGCGACGTCGGCGCCTGTGGCGGCCGCCAGCCGGCCAATGAAGGAAAGGCCGTCGGCCCCCCCTGCCACGTCGCAACCATAGACCAGGATGTCGCCTTCCCCGTTCAGGGCTTGCCCCAGAACCGTAAGCCCGGCCTGTGCCACCGGGGAAGAAAGGCTGGCATCGTTCAGGATGTCGGTGCCAATGGCGATTTGGCCTTCCGACCCGTGGGAAAGAATATGGATGGCGTCGTAGCCGGAATGGGTGGCGGCCCATTGGGCCATCTGCGCCAGGCCGCTCTGGCCACCGTCGATCTGTATAACCTCGATGCCCGCGCGCAGGCCGTTCGCCAAGGTCTGCCAATCGGCAAGGGACGTATCGACGAAAGCCACTTCCTTGCGCTCGGACGCCGACGGCGGCGCCTCGGCCAGGGCTCCCGAGACGTCGGACCGGGAATCGGCGTCGAACATCATGCGGGGTTCCAGGGCGAGAAGACAGAGCCGCCCCGTTGTTCCGCCATCGCCAACGTCGAACCAGCCATCCCTCGGAGCCATGTATTACCTCCACCCCAAAGCAAGCGAAACGGAAATGTCCGCTCGCCTCTCCGCAGAAGGAGATTAAGCCGTAAAGCATGAGGGGAGACAAGGCGGTACATTGATATAAATACCCACGGGCCCCGTCATGATACGACACTAAATCGACTTATTCGCGCCTTATGTATTCGTAAGCAATCGTTGTTATGGTCCCTGAGGGGCATTCCGAACGGCGCCGGGAATCCCCGGCACCGACATTCCCCCTAATCCTCGCGTCCCATCTCGCGCAACGCCAGGACGGCCTGGGTGCGGTTTTCCACCCCCAGGGCCTTGAGGATGCCGGTGACGTGGGTCTTCACCGTGCTGAGGTTCAACCCCAGCCGCCGGCCGATTTCCATGTTGGACAGCCCCTGGGCCAGGAGGCCCAGCACCTGCTGCTGGCGGCGGGTCAGGTTGGCCAGCGCGCCCGGCGGCGCGGCGGCCGGCGCCATGGCGGAAATGGCGGGGATGGCGGTGGCCGCGCCGATGCCGCCCAGCACCGGCGGCACGTAGGTTCCCCCGGCCAGCACCAGGCGCAGGATGCTGACGATCAGGCCGTCGTCGGTCGATTTGGGAATGAAGGCCTTGACCCCGGAACCCAGGACCGCCCGCATCTCGTCCGGATTTTCGTACATGGAAAAGACCACCACCGGAGCCGGCGCCAGTTTGTCGGCCAGTTCCGTCAGGCTGTCGAGACCCGCGAAGCCGGGCATGCGCAGATCCGCCACCGCAAGGTCGAAGGCCTCCGTTCCCTCGGCGGCTTCGTGGGCCTGCGGGAAGGTGGTGGCCTCGACGACGGTCACGTCGTCCGCCAGTTCCGCGAGCAGCAGCTTCAAGCCGCTGCGAACGATGGAATGGTCATCCGCTATCAGGACGCGCATGTCATCTCGGTCCCCTCAGCCGACCCGTCGCTGAAAGGTGCCCCATCATGGGGCGGGCGCGCAACCGAAATCCGGCCCGGTCTCCCACCAAGGTCTCAGGCGCTTGGCGGAAAGGCCGGGCCGGAATGTCGAGCGGGCCTAGTTCTTCAGGAAATTGTCGTGGCAACCGTCGCAGGCCTTGCGCATGGCCTCGTAGGTCTCCTTGACCTTGCCCATGTCGCCCGACTTGGCGGCGGCCAGCATGGCATCGGCGGCAGCGGTGGCCTTGTCGGCGGCGGCCTTGAAGTCGGCCGGCTTGTCCCAGACGGCGGGCAGCGCTTCGGTCGGCGCCACGTTGGAGCCGGCGGGGAACAGGGTCACGACGACCTTGCTCTCGGTGGCGACGGTGTTGGAAAAGTCTTCGGCCTTGGCCTTGTCGAGGGCGGACTCGGCGACCACCTGCTTCATGCCCGTCATGGCGGTGCGCATCTTCTTCATCTGCTTGATGCGCTTGTCGACGATGTCGGCGGGCCCGTCGGCGAGGGCGGCGGGCACGACCAGGCCCGCGGCGACGACGACGGCCAGGGCGGCGAGGCCCGCGCGAAGAATGGAACGATTCATTTCGATATTCCTCCCGTTGAGAGTGATGACCGGTTTCCCTCGTCTGCCACCTGAATGTGGCGAGACTTTGTTGATAGGTCGGGACATATAACACGCGTCTCACGATTCCTGAAGGGGCGAAACTTGATTTCCGGCCACTGGAATCGTGCGATAAGGGGGCACTTTGCCGGGAAGCGCCGTCAACCCCCGACCCGAGATGGACGCCATGCCTCCGACGACCCTTCGCAAGCGTTCCGTGCTGCTCAGCGGGCATCGCACCAGCGTTTCGGTGGAGGACGCCTTCTGGCAAGGACTGAAGGAGATCGCCGTCCGGCGGGGCCTGTCCCTCAACGACCTGATCGCCGAGGTCGACGCGGACCGGAGCGGCAGCCTGTCGGGAGCCATCCGCGTCTTCGTGCTGGAAACCCTGCGGGGCTCCGGATAACGTTCAGCCGCCGTTCAGCCCCCGGGCGGCAGCATGGAACGGCCCTGTCACCCTCAAGGAGATCGCTCCATGAACGAGCCCGCCGCGCCCGCCCGCTACGATGGCATGATGATCGGCCTGCATTGGCTGATCGCCGCCCTGATCGTCGGCCTTTGGATCCTCGGCCATTGGATGGAGGGCCTGCCCAAGGGCGACTATCGGGCCCAGGTCTTCGGCCTGCACAAGGCCATCGGCGTCGTCGTTCTGGCCTTGGTGGCGGCACGCCTGGCCTGGCGGGCCTTGCGTCCCGTTCCCGACCTGCCGGGCGGCCTCGGTCCGGTCGAGCGCCTGGCCGCCAAGGCGGGGCATGCGTTGCTCTACGTCCTGATGGTCGGCCTGCCGGTGGGCGGCATCGTCATGTCCCAGAGCGGGGGCCGGCCGGTTTCCGTCTTCGGTCTGGTGCTGCCCACCCTGGTGGAAAAGAACGAGGCCCTGCACAAGGCCATGGAGACCATGCACAGCGCCTTCGGCTGGGTGCTGGCCGTCCTGTTCGTCGCCCATGTGGCGGCGGCGCTGCGCCACCAGTACCGGCTGAAGGACGGGCTGCTCGACCGCATGCGGCCCTTGCGCGGCGCCTGATGGAAGCCAGGGAGGCGATCCGCGAGGAGGCCTTCGCTATGGGCTTCGACGCCGTCGGCTTCGCCTCCTCCGCCGCCGATCCCGAGGACGGGCGCCGTTTGGCCGCCTACCTGGCGGAAGGCCGTCACGGCGGCATGGACTGGATGGCCGCCAACGCCGACCGGCGGGCCTCGCCCCAGGCCTTGTGGCCCGAGGCGCGCTCGGTGGTGGTCCTCGGTCTGAACTACATGCCGGGCGGCGATCCCTTGGCGGTGTTGCGCCAGCCGGACCGGGGAGCGGTCAGCCTCTATGCCCGGGGCCGCGACTACCACGACGTGATGAAGACGCGGCTCAAACGGCTGGCTCGCTGGATGGCGGAACGCTGGCCCTGCGAGGTCAAGGTCTTCAGCGACACCGCTCCGGTGATGGAAAAGCCCCTGGCGGCGCGGGCCGGCCTGGGCTGGCAGGGCAAGCATACCAATCTGGTGTCGCGCAGGTTCGGCTCCTGGCTGTTCCTGGGCGAGGTCTTCACCACCCTTGAATTGCCGGCCGACGCGCCGGAGACCAATCGCTGCGGGTTCTGCGACCGCTGCGTCAAGGCCTGCCCGACCGGTGCCCTCGATCCCCACCATCCGGGACGAATCGACGCCCGGCGCTGCATTTCCTATCTGACCATCGAACACAAGGGGGAAATTCCGCCGGATTTGGCGGCGCGCCTGGGCAACCGCGTCTTCGGCTGCGACGAATGCCTGGCCGCTTGTCCGTGGAACAAGTTCGCCCGCCCGGCCCGCGAGGAGGCCTTCCTTCCCCGTGCCGAGCTTCTGGCGCCCCGGCTGGCCGACCTGATCGACCTTGACGACGGAGGATTCCGCGAGGTCTTCGCCGGCTCGCCGCTCAAACGGACCGGGCGGGACCGTCTGGTCCGCAACGCCCGGGCCGCCCAGGCCAACGGCGGGAGGGGAGACCGGTGAAAAAAGCTCTTGCGGTTTGTATATGCGTATATTAGAAAATACACATGTTGCCGTGCAGCAACGCCCCATGTTTGCCGCACGGTCGACGGGGACCGCGCACCGTCTTCCTCCCGTTGCGGTACCGGCCCCTTCGTCCTCGCGACGAAAAACCTCCCTGTTGGACTCGCCGGGCCCTCGTGGCCCGGCTTTTTTTGGCCATAAGGAACAGGCGACCGGGACCGGCCGGAGACGGCATCATTGAAAATATTGGTGCCGGATGCAGGACTCGAACCCGCGACCCTCTGATTACAAATCAGATGCTCTACCAGCTGAGCTAATCCGGCAACCGGACGCCAGAGAACCACTTACCCCGTCCCGAATCAAGACGGTCGCCGGTCAGCTTCCGAACTCGTCCACCTTGTGCCCCGTGAGGGCCTTGGCGATGCCGCGGTCCATGCGGCGCTGGGCGAAATCGCGGGTGGCCACGTCCAGGGCTTCCACCCCGCCGTTGATGGCATCGCGATCCGGACCCGCGATGGCGGCTTCCAGTTTCGCCATGGCGGCTTCGATCGGGGCCTTCTCGGCGCCGGCCAGCAGGTCGCCGTCGGCCTGCAGGGCGGCGGCCACCGCGTTGACCACGCGCCGGGCCTCGACACGGGCCTCGGTGAGCAGGCGGGCTTCCATGTCCTCTTTGGCGTGCTTGAGACTGTCGTAAAGCATCTTGCTCATTTCGTCTTCCGACAGGCCGTAGGAGGGCTTGACCTCCACCTGCTGCTCGATGCCGGTGGATTCCTCGCGCGCGGAAACCGTCAGCAGGCCGTCGGCGTCCACCTGGAAGGCGACGCGGATGCGCGCCGCCCCCGCCGTCATGGGCGGGATGCCGTGCAATTCGAAGCGGGCCAGCGAGCGGCACTGGTCGACCATCTCGCGCTCGCCCTGCACCACATGCACCGCCATGGCGGATTGGCCGTCCTTGAAGGTGGTGAATTCCTGGGCCTTGGCGACCGGAATCGGGGTGTTGCGGGGAATGATCTTTTCCACCAGCCCGCCCATGGTCTCCAGCCCCAGCGACAACGGCGTCACGTCCAGCAGCAGGGTATCGGACCCCCGGGTCAGGGCCTCGGCCTGCAAGGCGGCGCCGACCGCCACCACCTCGTCCGGATCGATGTCGGCCAGAGGCTTGCGGCCGAACAGGTCGTGCACCGCGCGGCGTACCATCGGTACACGGGTGGAACCGCCGACCAGGACGACGCCATGGACCTCGGCCGGTTCCAGTCCCGCATCCTCCAGCACGTCGCGGCAGAGCTTGACCGTGCGTTCGACAAAGGGGGAGATCAGGTGCTCGAAACCGGACCTTTCCATGCCGTGGCGGGTCGGCTGGCCGCCCACGTCCAGCATCCATTCGCCCTTCTGGCAGGCCGACAGGCATTCCTTGGCGACACGGGCCGTCATCAGGGCGGTCTTGGCCTCGGCGGTGGTGATGGTCGCCGCACCCAAGCGGGCCGCGCGCTCCTGCAGGAAGTGCTCGGCCAGGGCATGGTCGAAATCGTCGCCGCCCAGGGCCGCGTCGCCGCCGGTGGCCAGAACCTGGAAGACCCCCTTTTCCATGCGCAGGATGGAAATGTCGAAGGTTCCTCCCCCCAGATCGTAGACCGCGTAGACGCCTTCGGTCTCCTTGTCCAGACCGTAGGCCAGGGCGGCGGCGGTGGGTTCGTTGACCAGGCGCAGCACCTCAAGCCCCGCCAAGCGGGCGGCGTCCTTGGTGGCGAGGCGGGCGGCGTCGTCGAAATAGGCGGGCACGGTGACCACCGCCTTTTCGACCGTCTGGCCCAGCATGTCCTCCGCCCGTGCTTTCAGGGCCTTCAGGATGTCGGCCGAAATCTCCACCGGCGTCAGGCGATGGCCCGCCACGTTGAGGCGCACCATCTTGTTGGCCCCGGCGGGCGCCGGTTCCACGTCGAAGGGCAGCGTGCCGGCCAGGGCCTTCAGATCCTCGACGCCCCGGCCCATCAGACGCTTGATGGAACTCACCACCCGCTCGGGGGCGTCCAGCAGCATCTCGCGCGCCGTCTCGCCCACCGTCGCCGCGCCGTCCGGGGCGTAATAGACCACCGAAGGCACCAAGGCGTCGCCGGCGGGGCCGCGCAGCACCTCGGTCTTGCCGTCGCGGGCGATGGCGACCACGGAATTGGTGGTGCCCAGATCGATGCCGACCGCCAGGGCCTCGGTCCCTTCGTGGGGGGCGGGGGATTCGCCGGGTTCGTGGATCTGCAGCAGGATTTCCATGGTCGCTCCGGTCACGAGGCGGCAAGGCGGGCCCGGCGGGCCTTGACCTCGCCGGCCAGCTTGGTGAGGTATTTCAGTCGGGTGGTCAGGCGGCAGGCGGTGGCCAGTTCGTTGGCGGCAAAGGCCGACCGCAGCTCGTCCACGCAATTGCGCATATCGCGGGAGGTTTCGTCGGCGATGGCGTCCACCTCGGCCGGGCTTTCGGTTTCGCCCAAGCGTTCGCGCATCTCCATGGCCTCCATCAGCACCACCGGATCGGCGATCAGGTCGCAGCCTTCCGGCAGCACTCCGGCGCCCTTCAGGTGCACCAGATAGTCGGCGCGCCGCAAGGGGTCCTTCAGGGTCTCGTAGGCCTCGTTGAGGCTGGTCGCCTGTTGTTGCGACAAGGCGCGTTCGCGGGGCGTGCGGGTGGCGAAGCGGTCCGGATGCAGGCGGCGCTGCAAGGCGAAGTAGCGGCGGTCCAGTTCGGCGAGGTCCAGTTCGTAGCGGGCCTCGACGGACAGCCGCGCGAAATGGTCGACTTGGCCGGGCGGCTGCACGGCCTCGCAGGTCGAACAGAAAGGGGCGCCGGCCGGCACCGGCCCCTTGCACGACCAGCAGGGATGGGCGGCCTGGGCAATCATGCTAGACGTGGAAGGACTCGCCGCAGCCGCAACGCCCCTTTTCGTTGGGGTTCCGGAAGACGAAGCCGGAATTCAGCTTGTCGGTGACGAAGTCCATCTCGGTGCCGATGATGAACATGGTCGCCTTGGGGTCGATCAGCACCGTGACGCCGTTGATTTCGACCACCTCGTCGAACTCGTTCTTCTCCTCGGCGAATTCCAGGGTGTAGGACAGGCCGGAGCAGCCCTTGGTGCGCACGCCGATGCGCACCCCGGCGCAGGGCTTGCCCCGTTTGGCGATCATCTGCCGGACCCGTTCGGCGGCGGCCTCGGTGATGGTGAGGGGCGCGGGAAGATCGCTCATTCGGCGGCCTCCCCCTTGTTGCCGGACAGGCCGCGCTTTTTCCTGTAGTCCTCGACGGCGGCCTTGATGGCGTCCTCGGCCAACACCGAGCAATGGATCTTCACCGGCGGCAAGGCCAGTTCCTCGGCGATCTGGCTGTTCTTGATGGTCGCCGCCTCGTCGATGGTCTTGCCCTTGACCCATTCGGTGACCAGGGAACTGGACGCGATGGCCGAACCGCAGCCGAAAGTCTTGAACTTGGCGTCCTGGATGACACCGTCCTCGCCGACCTTGATCTGCAGGCGCATCACGTCGCCGCAGGCGGGGGCGCCGACCAAGCCGGTGCCCACGTCCCCGGAATTCTTGTCGAGCGAGCCCACATTGCGGGGATGCTCGTAGTGGTCCACGACCTTTTCGCTGTACGACATTGTCGCACCTCCTTGGATTGGCTCAGTGTTCGGCCCATTGGATGGACTTGATGTCGATGCCTTCCTGGGCCATCTCCCAGAGCGGGCTCATTTCGCGCAGCCGCGATACCTCGGATACGATACGTTCGACGGCGTAGTCCACCTCTTCCTCGGTGGTGAACCGGCCGAAGCCCAGGCGCAACGACGTATGGGCGAGGGTCTCGTCGACGCCCAGTGCGCGCAGCACGTAGGACGGCTCCAGGGAAGCCGAGGTGCAGGCGGACCCCGACGACACCGCCAGATCCTTGATGCCCATCATCAGCCCCTCGCCCTCGACGAAGGCGAAGCTGATGTTCAGGTTGCCGGGGATGCGCCTTTCCAGATCGCCGTTCAGGTAGACTTCCGGCAGCCGGCCCATGATGGACCGGTAGGCGCGGTCGCGCAGCATGCGCAGGCGCTCGGTTTCCGCGGCCATCTCGCGGGTCGCGATGGCGCAGGCCTCGCCCAGTCCGACGCAAAGCGGCGTGGGCAAGGTGCCCGAGCGCATGCCGCGTTCCTGGCCGCCGCCGTTGATCATCGCCACCAGGCGGACGCGCGGCTTGCGGCGCACGTAGAGGGCGCCGATGCCCTTGGGCCCGTATATCTTGTGGCCCGAGATGCTCATCAAATCGATGTTCATGGCATTCACGTCCAGCGGGATCTTCCCCACCGCCTGGGCGCAGTCGGTATGGAAGAAAGCGCCCTTCTTGCGGCAAAGGGCGCCGATTTCCGCCATCGGCTGGATGACGCCGATCTCGTTGTTGACCGCCATGATGGAAACGATGGCGGTCTTGTCGGTGATCGCGGCTTCCAGTTCGGCCAGGTCCACCAGGCCGTTCTTCCTCACCGGCAGATAGGTGACCTGGAAGCCTTCCTGTTCCAGGTGGCGGCCGGTGTCCAGCACGCACTTGTGTTCGGTGACCAGGGTGACGACGTGGTTCTTCCTGTCCTTGTAGAAGTGGGCCACGCCTTTGAGCGCCAGATTGTTGGATTCGGTGGCGCCCGAGGTGAAGACGATCTCCTTCGGATCGGCGCCGATCAGCGTGGCGATGTGCTCGCGGGCCTGTTCGACCGCCGCCTCGGCTTCCCAGCCGTAGGCGTGGCTGCGCGAATGGGGATTGCCGAACTTCTCGGTGAAGTAGGGCAGCATGGCCTCGACGACCCGCGGATCGCAGGGGGTGGTGGCTTGGTAGTCCAGGTAGACCGGGGACTTGCGGTTCTTCTTGTCGGTCATGGGTCTCGGGTCCTTCCGTTGTCGGTCTTCGTCACGCCGCGGCGCGTCGTGCCGCCGTTTCGGCCCAACGTAGCAAGAAATATTCCAGGTCTTCGGCCCGGCTGGTCCAGCCCAGACTGACCCGGATCGCCGAGGCCGCTTCGGCATCGGAACTGCCCAGGGCACGCAACACCGGGCTGGGGACGGCCTTGCCCGAGGAGCAGGCAGCCCCGGCGCTCACCGCCACCCCGGCCAGATCAAGGGCCATCACCTGGGTCGCCCCGTCCCGGCCAGGGGCCAGCAGACAACTGGTGTTGGGCAGGCGGGGCGCGCCCGTCGAAGCGATCCGCAGGCCGGGAATCCGGTCCCGCGCCCGTCCCTCGAAATCGTCGCGCCAAGCCGCCAGGCGGGCGAAGGCTCCCAGATCGACGGCGGCCGCGGCGGCGCCGAAGCCAGCGATGCCGGGCAGGTTTTCGGTGCCGGCGCGCAAGCCCCGTTCCTGACCGCCGCCCCGGACCTGGGCCGCCAGGGGCGCCCCTTCGGCCGCCACCAGGGCGCCGACGCCAGGGGGCCCGCCCAGCTTGTGGGCGGACAATGTCAGGAAATCGACAGCCAGCGTGGGCATGTCGACAGGAATCTTGCCCGCCGCCTGGACGGCGTCGCAATGGACCAACGCCCCGTGCCGGCGGGCGATGCGGGCGGCTTCGGCCACCGGCTGCAGAACGCCGGTCTCGTTGTTGGCAAGCATGAGGGAGACGAGGGCCGGTTCCGCCGCCGCCCCCAGCAGACGATCGAGCGCTTCCAGGTCGATGACGCCATCGCCATCCACCGGGACGGCCTGGATGCCGGGTACCGCCTTCAGCACCGAGGGATGTTCGACGGCCGAAGCGACGATGCGACGACGGCCGCAGCCTTGCAGGGCCAAAGCGTTCGCTTCGGTGCCGCCGCTGGTGAAGACGACGGAGACGGACGGGGCGCCCACCAGGGCGGCGACACGTTCGCGGGCCTCTTCGATCAGGCGGCGCGCCCGCCGCCCGAAGCCGTGCACCGACGAGGCGTTGCCGCCCGCCGCCAAGGCTTCGGCGACCGCGGCGGCGGCTTCGGGCCGCACCGGCGTGGTCGCGTTGTGATCGAGATAGACCGTCTGGGTCATGGCCCTATTCCGCAGCCTGGGAGCCGGGGCGCAGGCCGACGCGGCTGGAGCCCAGCACCCGGCGTTCGCAGATGTCCGCCAGCGAGACCGAACTGAGGTAAAGGTATATCTGGTTGCCCAGTTCCTCCCACAGGTCGTGGGTCAGGCAGCGGCTCTTGTTGAGGTGGCAGCCCATGGGCGAGCCCGAATGGCAGCGGGTGGTCGAGATGGGCTCGTCCACCGCCATGATGATGTCGGAAACCCGGGTGTCGGGGGCCGGCCGGGCCAGCAGGTAGCCGCCGCCGGGGCCGCGCACGCTGCGCACCAGCCCGCCCTTGCGCAGCTTGCCAAACAACTGTTCCAGGTAGGACAACGATATTTCCTGCCGTTCCGCCACGTCGGCCAGGGCGACCGGCTTGCCGTTGCTGTGGGTGGCCAAGTCGACCATGGCCATCACCGCGTAGCGTCCCTTCGTACTGAGTCTCACCTGCTACCTCCTTCCGCCGCGAGCGCCGGTGGCGCCGCGCCGGCCGCGTGTCTTGGGGGCGGCGACCTCGGCGATAGCGCCGGCGGAATCCACCTCCTGGCCCTCCTTGAGTTGGGGTGCCGGACGCTGGCCTTCCAGTTCCCCGATCCGTTCCTTGAGCGCCGAGATCTGGCTGCGAAGGCTGTGCAGATCCCGGAGAATGGGGTCCTGGATGTCCTCGGCCGTACCGTAGGCGACGAATTCGTGGGCCTTCTTGCGGTCGCGGGGCATCACGATGCGAGCCGGAATGCCGACCGCCGTCACTTCCGGCGGCATGTCGTGGGTGACCACCGCATTGGCCCCGACGCGGGCGTCGTGGCCGATGGTGATCGGCCCCAGCACCTGGGCGCCCGAACCGACGATGACCCCGTTTTCCAGGGTCGGATGGCGTTTCTTGTTGGCCTGGGACTTGGAATCCACCGACGGCGCAGTACCGCCCAGGGTGATGCCCTGGTACAGGGTGACGTCGTCGCCGATTTCGGCCGTCTCGCCGATCACCACCCCGGTGCCGTGGTCGATGACCAGGCGCCGGCCGATGGTCGCGCCGGGATGGATTTCCACCCCGGTGACCATCTTGGCCACGTGCGACAGCCAGCGCGCGGTCAGCCACCAGCCGGCCCGCCAAAGGCGGCTGGTCAGGCGGTAGAAGAGAAGCGCGTGCAGGCCGGGATAGCACAATAGGACCTCCAAACGCGACCTCGCGGCGGGGTCGCGGCTCATGAAGGCGTCGATGTCTTCGCGGAGGGTCTTGAAAACCATGGGCCGTCGGCTATGTTATGGGCGTTGTCGATACAAGCTGGCTCGCCTGGGTGCCTTGGCTATTTTAGCGCCCGAGCCGTACTTGGTCGTCGACTAATATATATGATGCCCGACAAGGGTGGTCAAGAATATCCGGTAACAGACCCGATTTGTGGGGAATTTTTATCCAAGTTCAGTTGTCGGATATGGCAACGTCTGGCGGGGCAATCGCGCATGCCTGAAGTTATCTTCAACGGACCCGAAGGCCGGCTGGAAGGCCGTTATCATCATTCCAAGCGCACGGCGGCGCCCATCGCGCTGATCCTGCATCCCCACCCGCAGCACGGCGGAACGATGAACAACAAGGTCGTCTACTCCTTGTTCCAGGCATTCGTGGATCGGGGGTTTTCGACGCTACGCTTCAACTTCCGGGGCGTCGGACGGTCGCAGGGCCAGTTCGATGGCGGCCACGGAGAATTGTCCGATGCCGCCTCGGCGCTGGATTGGATGCAGGGCTACAACCCCAACGCCACCGGCTGCTGGGTGGCCGGATTCTCCTTCGGGGCCTGGATCGGCATGCAACTCCTGATGCGCCGCCCGGAAATCAACGGCTTCGTCAGCGTCGCCCCGCCGGCCAACCTTTACGACTTCACCTTTCTGGCGCCCTGCCCGTCGTCGGGCTTGATCCTGCACGGCAACAAGGACGAGGTGGTCCCGGTCAACACCGTGGACAAGCTGGCGCAGAAGCTGCAATCCCAAAAGAACATCAAGATCGACTACAAGGTGATCGACGGCGGCGACCACTTCTTCCGGGACCATCTGGAGAACGTGGGCAAGCAGGTCGGGACCTACCTGGACAAGCGCCTAAAGGATTAGCTCGGCCAGGACGTACTGGATCAACTGGGCGGGTTGCAGGCCTTCCCCGCTGGCGCTGACCAGCAGCGGCAGCGGATGGAAGGACGTCTCCCGGACCCGGTAGCCCGACTCGGCCAGCAGTCTGGGGATATCGTGGATCATCACGATGCCTTCCCACTGTACCGTATCCACCGGATCGGCGGCGAAATCCGGATAGTCGAAGGTGGCGATGCGGGCGGCGAAGTATTCGGCCGACAGCACGAAACGGACGCCTGCCCCCCGGCACCAGGCGTAGAGATCGCGCACCGCCGCCGGAAACATGATGTCCAGGGTCCGGCAGTGGGCCAACAGGCTGTCGCCCGGCCGCTCCCCAAGACGGGCGGCCAAGTGGCCAAGATCGGATTCGAAGGCCAGGTTGGGCGCCGTGAAGACTTGGCGATTGAGCGCCGTCGCTTCTTCGGAAATGTCGTAGCCGGCAATCAGGCGGGCGGGATGGCGGCGGGCGAAGGCGGCCTCGCGCGCCCCGCAAAGCGTGCCGTAGTTCACCACCTTGGCAACTTCCGGATGGGCGGCAAGGAGGGCGTCGATGCGGCCGAACATGAAATCGTTGGTGAAGGCGCTGACCGTCCGAAGACCGTTTTCTTCCCCGGCCTCCTCGCGATGGGCGTCCCAGTACCGCCGCAGGCGGTCCGGATGGGTGTAGTTGAGGGCGGCCCCGATGCGCCCCGCCTCGCCGCCGTCCCGGAGGCCGTCGCGCATGGCCTGGGCAAGCTGGTCGCGCCAAGCCTGCTGGCGCGGATCATCCGAGTCCTCCGGCCGACCGACGAAGGATCGGGACAGGGCCTCGCGCGCTTCTCGTTCCCGGCCTTGGCAGAACAACACCGCGGCCAAGTCCCCCCAAGTCCGCAGGGCCTCGCCGTCGGCAGCCAGTCCGGCACGAAACCGGGCCTCGGCTCCGGCCAGGTCTCCTTGCATGGCCGCCAGTTTCCCGAGGGCCTGGTGGCTCCATCGCTTGAGGCGGGGAAGAAGGGACAACCGGCCGCCGACCTCCGTCGCCGCCGCCAAGTCTCCGGCCAGGACCGACCGCGCCAGGCACAGCCCAAGAAGCGATTCGCCGTCGGCCGGTTCGGCCGGCAAAGCCGGAAGAGGATGCCGCCGGGCCAAGCCCTCGACGGCCACCTGCATCAGGCGCCAGTGGGCAGGGCCGGCAAGGCGGTCTAGGCTACGGAACACCTCGGGAGGCGTCGCGGGACCGGCTGCCGCAAGGGCAAGGGACACCGGCTCGCACCAGTCCTCGGTCGCACCGCCGGCACCGAGACCGACCGCCAGGAACCAGCCGGCACGGGCGGGATTCCCGCAGGCCAAGCAGAGCCGGGCCGCCTGAAGGCACAAGGCGCCGTCGAGGTGGCCGGCGGCCACCATGGCCGCCACCTGGTCACGAAGATGCCGCGCCCGGAAGGAATCGCCGATCAGGTCGTCGATACCGATCCCCGCCATTCTCAACGATTTCAGGTCAGGATATTGACCAGCTTGTTGCCCAGGGCCGTGCCGCCCGTGGATTGGAACATCTTGGCGTAACCGGTCTTCTGGGCCAGGGCCTGGGCGACGAGACCTTGCGCGGCATTATATTCCCGGGCGAGGGCTTTCTGGGCCTTGGCGATTTCCTGGGCGCTTTCTATTTGCAGCGCGTTCCCCTGGTTGCGATAGCCCTTGGCTTCGTTGCGGGCACGCGCCTCGTAGAATTTGGCGGTCTTGAGGGAAAGCTCGTAGCGGGCAATTTCCAGCTTGACGGCTTCCTTGGCGTCGTTCAGGTCGGCCAGGGCGCGACTGCGTCCGCCTTCGGTGGAGAACCCCTCGTAGAACCAGGAATTGACCAGCCGAAGCCCCTTGCGTTCGATGGTGCCGCTGAACTGCTGGGGGCTGGCGGTATCGGGCGCCGTGGTGAAGGTGACGGAATCGCCGCTTTGGGAATCGAGGCGGATGCCGTTGACGATGTTGCCGGACTCGGCCGCCTTGTCGGTCGGATAGTCGTCGTATCGCTGGACCAGCCCCGCGCTCAGGTCGGCAGCCCAGATCTTTCCTTCGCTGTCGGTGATCTTGTATTCGGAGCCCAGATAGGCCCCCATCACCTTGTTGCCGTCGTTGCTGATGCTCGTGCGGTAGGAATAGGACACGCCATCGGCGCCCAGCATGTTGGGTTGCTTGTCGCCCTTGATGGCATCCTGGTGCAGGCCCTTGAGGATCGAATCGAAGGACGCGGCATAGCCGGCGGGATTGACGTATTGGCCTTCCTGATCCCGCTGGTCGGCCTTGTTGACCGACCGGATCATGCTTTCGATCTTGCCGCTCATGGACTTCAGGCGGCCGACAATGTTGCTGATGTCGGAAGTCGCCTTGCCGACGTCGGTGACCAAGCCCTTCCACTTGGCCTCCTCGCGGCCAAGCCGGGCGATCTTTTGTTCGTAAAGGCCCGAAATCGCCCCTATCTTCTCCTCGGCGACCTTCTGCTGGCCGGAGGACATTTGCGAAAGCAGGCGGCTTTGGCTGATACCCTTCTGGGAAACCTGGGAAAGAACGGTTATTCCGCCGGTGTAGGGCGTCTTCACGATATCGGACATGGCTGGCCTCGATCCTTCTGATCTGAGCGTGCCTTAGGATACCAGAACCGCGGGCCCCTTGGAAGTGCCCTCCGTCACACGAAGTTGACGTGCTCGGGCGGATGCCTGAGCTTCCACAGGAAATCGTTGACCATGTGGGTGCGGCAGTTGGCGTAGCATTCCTTGTGCACGTCGACGCAGGAAGTCTGCTTGGCGGCGATTTCCCAGTAGCGGTCGCTTTCCAGGATCTCCTTGAAGGACATCTCGGTCAGATCGCCCATGCGGAATTCCGCCTCGCGGCTGTCGAACCACATGCCGCAGGAATAGACCCGCCCGTCGCCCGAGGTATAGAGCAGGAAGGGAGCGCCGAGGCAGTTGTCGTAGTCGCGCTTGCCCTCGTTGAGGATCTTGCCCCACTTGACGATCACCCGGTAGTCCCCCGAGGACAGCGTCTCGGCTTCCTTCAGGGTATCGGAGAAATCCACGTAGCGGTCCAACTGGTCGATGACGCCGATGTCGCCTTCCACCGTATCGCTGCACTGCTTGACGACCAGGTAGTCCACCTCCAGCTCCCGGCCCAGCCTGGCCAGGGGCACCACTTGGTCCACGTTCTTGGGCGTCAGCACCATCTGCAGGCCGATGGTGGTCTTCAGGTTCTTGCGGCGCTTGGTGGCGACGCAGAAACGGATCTTGTCCAGGGCGGTTTCGAATTCCTTGCTGGCGTGGATGCGCCGGTAAGCATGGTCGGATGCCGCCGAGATGTTGAAGCGAAGCCAGGTCAGGTGTTCCAGGGCTTCCTCGCCGGCCGCGCCGGTGTCCAGCAGGATGCCGTTGGTCCCCATGGACATGTCGACGCCGGCCTTGCGGCCCGTGACGATAGCCTCGTAGACCGCGGGGTTGAGCAGGGGCTCGGCCTCGCCGATGAGCGCGATGGAACGCACGCCCACCTCGCCCGCGTCCTTCATGTACCGCAGCAGGGCGTCGCGCGGGAACACGCGGTCGGAACCCTTGCGGAAGAAATTGCCCTGGGTGACGCCGTAGCAGTAGTGGCAGCGGATGTTGCAGCCCTTGCTGAGGCCGGCGTCGATATGGATGGGCGCGATGCGCTCGCCCCGCTGCCAGGCCATGACCCGGTCCAGGTGCCAGAGCATCTTGCTGCCGTCCATCAGATAACGGTCGAGCGGCTCCTTGCGGGCGGGATCGGCGGCGGCGGGATCGGGCTGGCAGGACTTGCAGGCGGCGGCGGACGACGCGACATGCAGGGCGGCCGCGACGGCCTCCTCGGGCGATTGATCGTTCATCGGTGCTGTTCCCATGTTCTTGGGCTTTCCGGGTCCATCCGTTTCTCAAGGACCGTCCACTGCCCTACTATATGGGATGTCGGGGGGGGTTTGCCAGGGAGACGTTGCAGAGTGCGATCCCCCCATCGGCCACGGCGACGGACGGCCCCCCCAAGCTCCACAACCTGCCTGCCGCCGGTCGCAAGGGCCGGTCGCAAGGGCTTGAAGTGCGATACGGTGACGATTAATATCGTATATCTCGACCATCCTCCCGTGTTGTGATAATTCCTAATTATCGCATCCCCCCTCTCCTTCCACGGCGGATCATCCCGCCGACCATGTCGGCAGGAGCTGCATTCGGGCAAACGAAAGAGATAAGGCGGGCCCAAGGGGGCGCCGGGTAGGGCCCCCTGCGGCATCGCCGCCCTCTATCTTGTCAGCGGCTTGTATTTGATGCGATGGGGTTCGACCGCGTCGTCGCCCAGGCGGCGGCGTTTGTCTTCCTCGTAGTCCTGGAAGTTGCCTTCGAACCAGACCACCTGGGAATCGCCCTCGAAGGCCAGGATGTGGGTCGCCAGGCGGTCCAGGAACCAGCGGTCGTGGCTGATGATGACCGCGCAGCCGGCGAATTCCGCCAAGGCGTCTTCCAGCGCCCGCAGGGTATCGACGTCCAGGTCGTTGGTGGGTTCGTCCAGCAGCAGCACGTTGGCCCCCGACTTCAGCATCTTGGCCAGATGCACCCGGTTGCGCTCGCCGCCCGACAACTGGCCCACCTTCTTTTGCTGGTCCGGGCCCTTGAAGTTGAACTGGGCGACGTAGGACCGGCTTTGCATCTTGCGCTTGCCCAGTTCCAGTTCGTCCAGCCCGCCCGAGATTTCCTGCCAGACGGTCTTGTTGGCCTCCAGGCTGTCGCGCGACTGGTCCACGTAGCCCAGCACCACCGTCTCGCCCAGACGCAGCTTGCCCGCGTCCGGCTGTTCCTGGCCGGTTATCATGCGGAACAGCGTGGTCTTGCCGGCGCCGTTGGCCCCGATCACCCCGACGATGCCGCCCGGCGGCAGCCGGAAGTCCAGCCGGTCGATCAGCAGGCTGTCGCCGTAGCCCTTGGTCAGGCCTTCCGCCTCGATCACCACGTTGCCCAGGCGCGGCCCGGGCGGGATGACGATCTGGGCGGTGTCGCCGCGGGCCTCGTTGGCCTGCGCCAGCAGGTTGTCATAGGCCGTGATGCGGGCCTTGCTTTTCGCCTGGCGGGCGCGCGGCGAGGCCTGGATCCATTCCAGTTCGTGCTTGAGGGTGCGCTGGCGGGCGGATTCCTCCTTTTCCTCCTGGCCCAGGCGCTTTTCCTTCTGGTCCAGCCAGGAGGAATAGTTGCCCTCGTAGGGAATGCCGCGGCCGCGGTCCAGTTCCAGGATCCAGCCGGTGACATTGTCCAGGAAGTAGCGGTCATGGGTGACGATCATCACCGTGCCCTGGTAGTCGTGGAGATGCCGTTCCAGCCAGGCCACCGATTCCGCGTCCAGGTGGTTGGTCGGTTCGTCCAGCAACAGCAGGTCGGGCTTTTCCAGCAGCAGGCGGCAGAGCGCCACCCGGCGCCGTTCGCCGCCCGACAGCTTGGTCACGTCGGCGTCGCCCGGCGGGCAACGTAGCGCGTCCATGGCGATTTCCACCGTGCGCTCCAGCTCCCAGCCGTTCGCCGCGTCGATCTTTTCCTGCAACTCGCCCTGCTCGGCCAGCAGCGCGTTCATCTCGTCGTCGTCCATGGGTTCGGCGAAGCGGGCGCTGACCTCGTTGAAGCGGTCCAGCATGGCCTTGGTGGCGCCCAGGCCCTCCATCACGTTGCCCAGCACGTCCTTGGCGGGATCGAGTTCGGGTTCCTGGCGCAGGTAGCCGACGCGCACCCCTTCCGCCGCCCAGGCTTCGCCGCCGAAGTCGTGGTCGATGCCGGCCATGATCTTCAGCAGGGTCGACTTGCCGGCGCCGTTGACGCCCAGCACGCCGATCTTCACCCCCGGCAGGAAGGCCAGCGTCACCCCTTTGAGGATCTCCCGCCCACCGGGGAAGATCTTGGTGAGGTTCTTCATCACGTAGATGTACTGGTAGCTGGCCATGCGGTATCCTCCCTGTCGGCGGGCCTCTTCTAGACCAAATCGGGGGCGAAGGGAAACCTTCTACACGAAGAGGCTGAGAACGCCCGTGTAGCCGTAAAGCCTGCCCGCGAAGATCTCGCCGCCCGCGGCAAAGCCCACCAGGGGCACGTCGCCCAGCACCGAGCGCAGGATGGCCAGTTCCCGGTTGTGTTCCCCGAACATGCGGGCGCCCCGCCCCAGGCAGGACACGTAGACGGCGCCCCGCGCCTTGCCGCCGGCGCGCTTCATCACCTTTTCCGCCATATGCGCCAAGTCCTGGGCGGCCGATGCCGAATCCCTGCGGGCGAACCGCATGCGGTCGCCGGCCCGCAAGTGGGCTCCCACCCTGAGCCAGCCGCGCACCGGGTCGATGCCGCCGATGTTGCGCACCAGATAGTCGGCGGTGTCGGAACCTTCCACCGGCAGGGCGAGGTGCAGGAACATGGCCGCCTTGGCCGGATCGTCCGCCATCAGCGTGCCGGCGTCGTCGCGCAGCACGTCCAGGGCCGGGCGGCCGTCCAGGCCCATCAGGATGTCGTCCAGGGCATCGGTGACCACGTGGCTCTGGCCCAGCAGCGAGCAGCCCTGGCTGAGGCCGGTCGCCACCCCGACCTCCGGGGCGAAGAGGATTCCCGACAGGCCCCCGCCGGTCAGCCGGTTCGCCACCTGCAGCGTCGCCTCGCGGGACGAGGTCATGCCGCCGACCAGAAAGGCGTCGCCGGCCTCCGCCAGTTGGCGAACCAGGTCGGGCGCCTGGGGGTTGGAGGGATCGGCATGGACCAGCGCGAAAGCCGCGGGCGCCGCCTTCATCCAGGCGCGCTCCGCGGCCGGTAGTTCGTCGACGCTTTTGGCGAGGGACTGGAACAGGCGGTAGGAACCGGGTGGGAAGGCGCCGACCATGGCGGCCACCGCCAGTTCGTCGAAATATTCCGTGCCGTCGCCCATGATGCCCAGTCCGACGCTGCCCACCCAGTCGGCGATACCGGTCTTCTGCTTCAGGTAGGTGAGCACGCTGCCCAGGTCGGCCGCCAGATGGTCGGTGGCGTAGACGAACCCCAGGTTGGCACCCGACGGCAGGGGCAACAGCCCATCGGCGCAGGCCTTGGCGGCATGGGCCCAGTCGTCGGCTGCGGCGTGCGAGGAGCGGAAAAGGGTCATACGGTCATACTATATAGGAAGACGGCATGCCTTTCACCGACTCTCCGCAGGCAGGCCGCTTCAGGCCACGGCGTCCTGCACCCTTTCGGCGAAGATCCGTTCGATCTTCGGCACGATGCGGTTCTTGGATGCGGCGGCCTTCATGAAGATGACCACCGATTCCAGTTCGCCGATGGCTTGGCGGGCGTCGATCCCCGCGTCCTCGAAGCGCCGTCTCACCTCGCGGCCGCAGTAGTCGATGAGAAAGCCGTCGTCGCGCGCCATGCCGATGGCAAGGCCGATCAGGTAGGGACGCGTTTCGTCCCCGCTGCGGCGCGAGACCTTCATCGCATATTCCTGCCAGGCCTGTACCCAGCGCTTTTTCTCGCTCTCGCCGATCCGTTCCACATCGGTGCGCAGAAACAGAATCAGGGAATTGATGTTGTTCGACAGGACGTCCTGGTCGATCCCGCCGACCCGGAGCATGACCTTCATGTGATAGTCGATGCAGTGTTCGCACTGGTAGTAAAGCGCCAGTCCCAGGGCCACGCATTCCTTCTGGGCATTGCTGAGGAGCGTGTCCCACCGTTCCTCCCCGTCCGTCCCGTCGAAGACCATCATGTGCATGATGGTCATCAGGTCGGAAACGTGCCTGGGGAAAACCATATCCTTGAACACGGTGCTGCTCACGGTCTTTGCCTCTTCGTTGTTTTGGACGGTGGAGGGGAACGTAGTGGACCCGGCCAGGCTTTTCCAGCCCCCTTCAGCGCGATAACAAGGATTTCACGAAGGGCAGGATGCGCCGCACGATCTCGTCGACGCCGGCCGCCGTCGGATGGATGCCGTCGTCCTGGTTGAGCCCCGGCACGGCGGCGACGCCTTCCAGGAAGAAGGGATAGAGCAGGACGCCGTGCCTTTCCGCCAGGCGGGAATAGAGGCCGTCGAAGGCTTGGCGGTATTCGGGCCCCCAGTTGGGCGGCGCCTTCATGCCGGCGAGCAGAACCTTGATGCCCCTGGCCTTCAGACGGGCGAGCAGGGTATCCAGATTGGCCTCGGTCTGGCGGGGATCGACGCCGCGGAGCGCATCGTTGGCCCCCAACTCGACGACGACGGCCTGCGGCTTGCCGCCCAGGGCCCAGTCCAGGCGAGCCAGGCCGCCGGCCGTGGTATCGCCCGAGACGCCCGCGTTTTCCACCCGGACGTCCAGGCCGTCCTTCCGCAGGGCGGCTTCCAGCCGGACCGGGAAGGCGGCGTCGCGGGGCAGGTTGTAGCCGGCGGTCAGGCTGTCGCCCAGGGCGACGACGCGCACCGGTTCCGCCGCGGCCGGGTTGACAAGCGCCGCCAGGACTCCAAGAGTTGACAGGATTCGACCCATGACCAGGACTTCCCCATGACCGAGACGCCCCCGGCCGTCCGCCTTTCGGACGTCACCCTCACCTTGCCCAGCCACGCCGGGCCCGTCAACGTGCTGCGCGGGCTGGACCTGGAAATCGCCGGCGGCGAGACGGTGGGCGTGGTGGGGCCGTCGGGATCGGGCAAGACCAGCATGTTGATGGTGATCGGCGGCCTGGAGAAGCCGACCTCGGGCCGCATCCAGGTGGCGGGGCGGGCCATCGAAGGCCTGGACGAGGATGAACTGGCCCTGTTCCGCCGCGACAACATCGGCATCGTCTTCCAGGATTTCCACTTGGTACCCACCATGACGGCCCTGGAGAACGTCGCCCTGCCCCTGGAATTCGCCGGGCGCGGGGACGCCTTCGCCCGGGCGCGGGAGGTGCTGGAGACGGTGGGCCTCGGCCATCGCCTCACCCATTATCCGGGCCAGCTTTCGGGCGGCGAGCAGCAACGGGTGGCCCTGGCGCGGGCCTTCGTCGCCGAGCCCGCCGTCCTGCTGGCCGACGAACCCACCGGCAACCTGGACGCCGCCACCGGCCGGCGGGTGATGGACCTGCTGTTCGACCTGCATGCCCGGCGCGGCACCACCTTGCTGCTGGTCACCCACGAAGCGGCCCTGGCGGAACGGTGCAGCCGTCTGGTGCGCTTGGCCGACGGCCGCATCGCCCCGCCCGACGCGCCTTTCTTTTGACCGCCCGGCGATTCTTTCAAGGCCCGCATCCGCATCTGGCTGGACCAGCACGCAGGCCGTCTGGTACGGGTGGCCGACATCGACGCCCCCGAACCGGGGGGCCGCTGTCCTGGCGAAGGGGAAGTGGAATTGTTCGAAGCCCAGACCGACAAGTACGGAAGACGCATCGTCGCCGCCGTCCGCCTGCCGGACGGCACCGACTTGGGCCGCGCCCCCTGTGGAGCAGGGCGATGATCGCCCTTGCGGTCCGCCTGGCGGCGCGGGAACTGCGCGGCGGACTTGCCGGGTTTCGCATCTTCCTCGCCTGCCTGGTGCTGGGGGTCGGCGCCATCGCGGCGGTGGGCAGCCTGGGGGCCTCGCTGCTGGAAGGCCTGAAGGCCGACGGCCGCGCCCTGCTGGGCGGCGACGTGGATTTGCGGCTTTTGCACCGGCCGGCCACGGCCGACCAGACGGTTTGGCTGCGCGACCATTCCCGGGCCCTGTCGCGGGTGGTCGAGATGAAGGCCATGGCCTTCCCGGGAGAAGGCGGCGACGGACGGTCCATGGTCGAACTGAAGGCGGTGGACGGCCATTATCCTTTGGTCAAGCCGTTGCGCTTCGATCCGCCGCTGGACATCGGGGAGGTCCTGGCCAACGGCGGCGCGGCGGCCGACGCGACATTGCTGGGACGCCTGGGAATCGGCATCGGGGGCCGCATCCGGGTCGGCGACGCCACGGTGACGGTGCGCGCCGTCGTCCTTCAGGAAGCCGACCGGGTGGCCGATGTCTTCACCTTCGGGCCGCGGCTTCTGATTTCCACCGCCAGCCTGCAAGCCACCGGCCTGGTCCAGCCGGGCAGCCAGATCCGCTTCCACGAAAAGGTGCTTCTGCCATCCGGCGCCGATGGGGAGGCTTGGATCGCCGATCTGCGCGCCGCCATCCCCGAAGCCGCGGCCTGGCAGGCCCGCACCACCGACGAGGCGGCGCCGGGCGTGGCCCGCTTCATCCGCCGCCTGACCCTGTTCCTGGGGTTCGTCGGCCTGGCGATCCTGCTGGTGGGCGGCGTCGGGGTCGGCAACGCGATCAAGGCCCATCTGGACGACCGGACCCGCAGCATCGCGATCCTGAAAGGTTTGGGGGCGCCGGCCCGGCTGGTCTTCGCCGTCTATTTCCTGCAGGCGATGGCGGTGGCGGCCTTGGGGACGGCGGTCGGCGTCGGCCTGGGGGCGGCGGCCCCGTTCCTGGCGGCGGCCCTGGGCGGCGACAGCCTGCC
>JAMOBD010000024.1 GCA_039908345.1 Magnetospirillum sp. WYHS-4 | reverse complement strand
CACCGGCGCCCCCGGCCGGGGAGCCGCCGCCCGAGCCCGTGGCCGAGGAGCCGGTCGTGCCGGCTCCACCTCCGCCAATTCCCAGGCCGCCCAAGCCGCGTAAGACCGAGTCGCCGGCTGCCAGGTCGGCACAGATCCAAGTCGAGGCTTCCGGCCCGCCCGCCGGAATGGCGACTGTCGACCAAGCTCCGGCCCCGGCTCCAGCACCGGGACCGCCGGCCGAGGCTTCCCTGACGCTTCCCGATGTTCGGGCAGCCTACCTGAGCAATCCGCGTCCCGCCTATCCCCTGGCCGCCCGCCGACGCGGCCAGGAAGGGGTGGTGGTGCTGTCCGTCCGGGTGGGCGAGGATGGAGCGGTTCGGGAGATTGCGGTGGCCCGCGGTTCGGGGATCGGATCTCTGGACACCGCGGCCTTGGAGGCCGTCAGGGTCTGGCGGTTCAAGCCGGCCCATCGCGGCGGGCGGACGGTGGAGGCGCTGGTCGAGGTACCGATCCGCTTCAGCCTGGCGGGTACCGGAGAAGGGTAGCGCCTTCGTCTTGTGATTTCCTCTTCAAGGCATGACGATAATTGCGAAATTGAATCGTTTTTGGTTGGTTTTTGTCGTAATTTATCTGATAATGAATTCAGGGATGGGGTTCGACGGAGGAGTGACGACCGCTATGACGGTTGTTGATCGCGGACCCGCAATTGTTTCCGGCCCTGGTTCGGCGAGTGGACCGTTTATGCCCTGGTCCGAGGCGTTCAGCCTGGGCATCCGGGTGCTGGATAACGACCACCGCCAGCTTTTCGACATCATCAACAGTTTGCATGACGCGGTGCATCGCCAAGCCGACCAGAAGATGGTCGGCGCGATCCTCGACGCTCTGGTCTCATATGCGGAAAGCCACTTCGAGCGCGAGGAAGGCTACCAGGAACGTTGCGGCTATCCCCGGCGCATCGAACACGGCATCGAGCACAAGCGCTTCACCGGCGTGGTCTACGGCCTGAAGCGGCAGTACGAGCGTACTCCGGAAACGGTGGTGGGGCGCGACGTCCTGGCCTTCCTCAAGGCTTGGCTAGAGAAGCATATCCTCGTCGAGGACATGGCCTTCGTGCCCTACCTGCGGGGCGAGAAGGGCGGCTCGGCCCGCAGTCCGGCCATGCTCGCCGCCGGCGCGGCTCAGGTGGCCGTGAACGAGACGGTACCGGCCGACAAGGCCGAGATGCTGCGCCGTTGCGCCGAGATCCTGCGCGAAGGCGGCTATCCGGCCTTCGTGCTGGAGGAACTGCTCAGGAAGGGCTGACCTGCCCAAGGTACAGGGCGTGGAGATAAGCCCCGTAGCCGGCCAGGAACAGCAATCCCCAAAGCCTCCCCAGGCGACCGCCCAGCAAGGTGGGCGGCAGCAGGACGGCGGTTGCCGCCAGCATGACCCAGGCATCGAAACCCATGATCTCGGGCGGCACCGGCAAGGTGCCGAACTGGGATGCCGTGCCCAGGATGAGCAGAAGGTTGGAGATGTTGCTGCCCAGGATGTTGCCGACCGAAATGTCGGTGCGCCCGCGCAGGGCCGCGACGACCGAGGTCACCAGTTCGGGGAGCGATGTTCCCCCCGCCACTAGGGTAAGGCCGATCACAGCCTCCGAAATCCCGAAATCACGGGCGATGGCAATGGAGGATTCCACCAGCAGCCGCGCCCCGCCCACCAGCAGTCCCAGGCCGGCGGCTATGGCCAGCAGGATGGCCCCGAGGCTGCGGTAGGGCGCTTCCAGGTCCTTCGCCTCGGCATCCGATAGACGCTCTTGGCGGTATGTGTGGAACCCAATGACCGCGAGCAGGCCCAGCATGACCAGCCCCTGGCCCCAGCGGATAGCGTCGGACGTCCATCCGACGACCAGGAACAAGGCGCTGGCCGCCAGGGCGAGACCGATGTCGCGCAACGTGGTGCGCCGTGCCAAAGGTATCGGGGCGACAAGTCCGACCATGCCGAGAACGAGCAGGACGTTGATGATATTGCTGCCCACCACGTTGCCGACCGCGATGCCGGACGACCCCGCCAGGGCGGCATCGACACTGACGAACAACTCGGGCGCCGAGGTGCCGAATGCTACCACCGTGAGCCCGATCAGCAGCGGCGTCACCCCGAGCCTTTGCGCCAGGGACACTCCGCCGCGCACCAGGAACTCGGCGCCGATCACCAGCAGCAGAGAACCGACGGCAAGCAGAAGGTAGGTCACGGCGCGTTCAGTCGGCGTTGACGAAGGCGGGATCGCAGTACTGGCCCTTGGCCTTCAACTTCTTGCACAGGTCCTGGGCGGCGGCCTTGTCGGGCAGCGGACCGGCCTTGAGCCGCCAGAAGGTGCCCTTGGGCAGGTCCTGCTTGCGGATTTCCGGCTGCAACTTGCCCAGCAGCGCTGCGTGGGTCTTTTTGATCTGCTCCCAACCCTTTTCCGCTTCCTTCTGGGACTTGAAGGAGGCGACATGGACGCCATGCTGGGGCCCGGTGGCCTTGCCCTTGGCCTTGCCGGCGGCGGGCTTGGCGGCTGCCTTGGCATCCGGCGCCTTCTTGGCCGCGCCCTTGGCTGCCGGGGCGGTCGTCCGGGGAGCCGGTTCGGCCGCCTTGATCTGGGCGGAGGCTGCCTCGATGGCACTCCGCTCCCGTTGAAATTCCTCGGGCGTCACCAAATCGCCCTTGCGCAGGAACTCGAGGCGATGGGCCGCCTCGGCCGCCTGGGTCATGGCCTTGATCGGAGCCGGTGCCTCGGCGATGGAGACCGGTGCCGCCGGTACCAGGGCGTCCAGGATCATGGCCCGCTCGGCGCTCTGCTGTTCCAGGGTGATGTTGCGGGTTTCCAGGGATCGCGCCAGGGCCTTCAGACGGCCGACGATCTGGTCGGTTGCCGGCACCGGCCGGTCCAGTCCGGCCGCCGGCGGGGGGGCGGTAAGGGGCAGCAACGCGCCGACGTTGGCTTGGCGCCGGGCCTGGAATTCGTCCGAAGTGATCAATCCCTGGTCCTTGAGGGCTGCCAAGGTCTTGAAGCGCGACACCACGTTGAGATCGCCGCCCGCCAGAAGGATGTCGCCGCCGCTGCCGGCCGCCGGCAGAACGGCGCCCTTGCGGCCCATGACCGCCGCGCCGGCCGCGGCGCCACTCACACCGCCGCCCTGGGCGCCCGGCCGGGCCCCATTGGGCATCGGGGGCAGCATGCCGCCCATGGAACTGAGGACCCCGCCGCTGTCCAAAAGGGTCAGATGGCTGGTCGCCACGTCGTTGAGGGGGCGAGCGACGGTGCCATTCCAGGGAATCAGGCGGATCTGGCTACCGGGCCGTTGGGCCAGGACGCCTTCGTACATCTCGCGGGCCCGCGCCGCTTCGCCAAGGGCGTGGTAGATGACGCCCATGCCGAACTGGGCATAGGCGTTCTTCGGATCGCGCTTCAGGGCACCCTTGAAGTAGCGTTCGGCCAGCACCAGATCGCCCTTGGCCAGGGCCGCCAGTCCCAGGTCGGTGGCTTGCGCACCACCCCCGATGGGGCCGCCGGCGAAGAATCCCGGTCCGCCGATCTCGTCGCTGAGATAGCCTCCGCAAGCGCTGAGGCCAATCGCCACCGCGACCGCGATCCCGATCCGCCCCAATCGTCCGCTCACGCTTGGCTCCCCCCACATCTACGGTGGCTCCCCCATATTACCCACAACCGCTGCCGCCGTCACGCCGAAAGCCGTGAGTCAGTGCTTCTTCTTGTCGTCCTTTTCCCCGTCCTTCTTCTCCCCATCCTTCTTTTTGTCACTGGCCGACTCGTCGAGCTTCAACTCGCGGCAGCCGAAGACGCTGGCGAACGGCAGGCGGCTCATGGAACCGCTTCCCATCTTCTTGGCGCCGGGGACGATGAACACTTCGTCGGCCATCGCCTTGCCCAGAGCCCGGTTGATCGGAGCCTTGAGGCGCGGGCCGGCCTCGTCGACGTCCATCTCCCGGTCGGGGCGCAACCGGATCGGCCGGCGGTGCAGTTCGGTCAGGGCCGCGTCGTTGACTCGCGGGGTGAGGCTGCAGATCTTCGGAACGTCGTCGGATGTCAGGGTCTTGATGACCAGAGTGACGGTCACCATGGACTTCCGGAGTCCGTCGGCCGATTCCACGGGCGCCATCAGCGACGCGAGTTGCAGGTGCTTCGGGCCGGGACGGCGCCAAGCCAGGGTATCCTCCTTGTCGGTGCCTTTTTCCACCTTCTTGGCTTCGGGCTTCTTGTCCGAGGCCTCGGCCGGCGCGACGGCCAGCGACAGGGCGGCGAGAGCCAGTATCCAGGAGCGCATGGTCATCAGTCCTCCGTGAAGGGGCGTATCGTATGTCCGTGATTGAGCGGGCCGTGCCCGTGGCCGAAACCGGGGGCGGTCCGGATGGCTTCGATCACGTAGCGCCGGGCGCGGGCCACCGCCGTCCCGACCGCCATTCCCTGGGCGAGACCGGTGGCGATGGCCGAAGCCAGGGTGCAGCCGGTACCGTGGGTATTGCCGCTGTCGATGCGTTCCTGCTCGAAGGTGGCGATCACCGCCCCCCCTTCGGCCAGGATATCGACCAGGCGGGTTCCGGGCAGATGCCCGCCCTTCAACAGCACCGCCCGCCCGCCATTGGCCTGGGACAGGTCGACGGCGGCCCGTGCCGCCTCGTCAGGCGTGGCGATGGAGTGGCCGGCCAGGACCTCGGCCTCGGGAAGATTGGGCGTGAGCAGGGTGGCGAGCGGCAGCAGGCGGCGCTTCAGGGCCGCCACCGCCTCGTCCTGAAGCAGCAAGGCTCCGCCCTTGGCCACCATCACGGGATCGAGCACCAGCGGAATGCCGGGCGTCCGGGCCTCCAGAACGTCGGCCACCGCCTCGATCACCGGTGCCCGGTGCAGCATGCCCAGCTTAACGGCGTCGGCGCCGATGTCGTCGAGGACCAAGATCATCTGCCGGGCGACGAAATCCGCCGGCACTTCGTGAATGCCGAACACGCCCCGGGTGTTCTGGGCGGTCAGGGCGGTGATGGCCGTCATGGCGTAGCCGCCCAGCGCGGTCACCGTCTTGACGTCGGCCTGGATGCCGGCACCGCCTCCGGAATCCGAGCCCGCGACGATCAGGACCCGTCCCTTCATGCGGTTGCCGCCACCATTTCCACCGCCGCCACGATGTCGTCCACCACGGCGCGGACCCGGTCTTCGTCCTCGCCTTCCGCCATGACGCGGATCAGAGGTTCGGTACCCGACTTGCGGATCAGCACCCGGCCGGTGCCCGCCAGTTGTTGCTCGCCGACCGCGATGGCCTGCTTGACCTTGGCGTCCTCAAGAGGCTGCCCGGTGCGGAAGCGGACGTTGCGCAGTACCTGCGGCAAAGGATCGAAGATGCGGCAGACTTGACTGGCCGGCTTGCCCTGCTCGACCAGAACGGCGAGCACTTGCAGCGCCGCGATCAGGCCGTCGCCGGTGGTCGAATAGTCGCCCAGAATGATATGTCCCGATTGCTCGCCGCCCACATTCTGGCCCTGGGCGCGCATTTGCTCGACCACGTAGCGGTCGCCCACTTGGGTGCGGTGCAGGGCCAAGCCCTGTCCCTTCAGGCGATTTTCCAGACCGAGGTTCGACATCACCGTGGCGACCAGGCCGCCACCCTTGAGCCGGCCGGTCCGGTGCCAATCCAGTGCGATCAGGCCCATGATCTGGTCGCCGTCGATCAGGCTGCCCTTTTCGTCGGCGATCATCACCCGGTCGGCGTCGCCGTCCAGCGCGATGCCCAGATCGGCCTGCACTTCGGCCACCTTGCGGCACATCGGACCGACCTGGGTGGAGCCGCAGTCCTTGTTGATGTTGAAGCCGTCGGGTTCGACGCCCAAAGGAATCACTTCGGCCCCCAGTTCCCAGAGCACGTCGGGCGCCACCTTGTAGGCTGCGCCATTGGCGCAGTCGACGACGATGCGCAGGCCGTCCAGGCGCAGACCCTTGGGAAAGGTCTGCTTGACGAATTCCATATAGCGCCCCAACGCGTCGTCCAAGCGGCGGGCGCGGCCCAGTTTGGCCGGCATCGCCAGATGCTCGGCGGTGCCGTTGTCCATCAACGTCTCGATTTCGATCTCCACATCGTCCGATAGTTTGAAGCCGTCGGGGCCGAACAGCTTGATGCCGTTGTCCTGGAAGGGATTGTGGGAGGCCGAGATCATCACCCCGAGATCGCAGCGCATGCTGCGGGTCAGCATGGCGATGGCCGGGGTCGGCATGGGACCGACCAGGATCACGTCCATGCCCATGGACACGAAGCCGGCCTGCAGGGCAGGTTCCAGCATGTAGCCCGACAGGCGGGTATCCTTGCCGATGATGACCCGGTGGCGGTGTTGGCCGCGGGTGAAGTGGCGGCCCGCCGCCATGCCCACCCTGAGCGCGGTTTCGGCGGTCATGGGCTCGGTGTTGGCGGTGCCGCGGATGCCGTCGGTGCCGAAAAGCCGTCTGGTCATGGTCGTTCCCATCCCTGGTCGTCGGGGACTCATACCAGATCGAGGGGCACGGACGCCAGAGACGCCATCCTGCGAATTGGTATAGACTGCGGTCATGGACCGCGAAGATGTCGAAATCAAGGTCACGGGACTTTTCAAGGCTTTCGAGGAAAACCGGGTGCTGCAGGGAGTCGACCTGGAGATCCGGCGGGGCGAGATCGTCGCCCTGGTGGGCGGGTCGGGCTGCGGCAAGACGGTGCTTATCAACCACGTGCTGGGCCTGCTGGCGCCCGACGCGGGCCAAGTCATGGTCGCCGACCACGGCCGGCCCGGCGCGCCGCTCACCGACCTGGGCGCCCTGGACGAGGCGGAACGCGACCGCATTCATACCCATTGGGGGGTGGTGTTCCAGCGCAACGCCCTGTTTTCCGGGTCGGTACTGGACAACATCGGGCTCTGGCTGACCGAGGTGCGCAACCTGGCGCCCGAGGGCATTCCTCCCATCGCACGGCGGGTACTGGATGCGGTGGCGCTGCCGTCGGACCCCGCCTTCCTCGACAGTCCCGTCGAAGGCCTGTCGGGCGGCATGGCCAAGCGGCTGGCCATCGCCCGCGCGCTGGCCATGGATCCCAAGGTCATGTTCTACGACGAGCCGACCACCGGCCTGGACCCCACCAGCGCCACCCAGATTCAGGACTTGATCCTTGCCACCCATCAGGCGGACGGCGGCTTTCGCACCACCGTCATCATCACCCACGACAAGGATCTGTTGCTGCGCCTGGCTCCCCGCGTCGTCATGCTGCATGAAGGACGGGTCTTCTTCGATGGCCCCTTCGCGGGCTTCCACGGCTCCGCCTCGCCGGTCATCCGCCCTTATTTCGACCTGATGCCCGTCCTGCATGGCGGCCCCGGGGGAGCCGTCTGAATTCGTCGTTTTCAGCGGGAATGTAAGGGTTGCGAACGAGTTCCGGTTTGGGCAGATTTCACAATGTATTCACGCATAATCCGGCGTGGGGTGGAAAAGCACGAACGGTTGTTTCCGGCGATTGTGGGAATCGCCTTCGCGGCGGCGGATTGGGGCGCCGCCGCGAAACTTCCGCCCGCGAGAATCCCGGACGACTTCCGGCGAATCCCGATCAGAAATTGGTGATGGTGGTTCTCTGCTGCTGTACCGCCGCTTGGTGAAGCGCGTAGCGACTCAGGTCGGTGGCGATCAGCAAGGTGGCGACGACGGTCAGCATGGCGACCACGCCGATCGGCTCGCGCAGGCGATGCCAACCGGGACGGTGGTCGTGAGCGCCGAAGATTTCGGCTTGGCCCCGGCCGCCCGGAAAGAAGGGGCGCCGGGCTTCCTGCAGAAAATCCCCGCCGATGGCGCCGAAGTCGCGCCCGACCGAGGTGTATTCCATGACGAAGGGGGCGAAGAGTCCGGCCATGAAGATCACGGCCGCCGCCAACCCGCCTACCGGTGAGAATCCGCCGTTCAGGGCGATCCCGGCGAAAGCGCCCGAAACGACCACTCCGATTCCGTCGATGAAGAACAACCAGCGCATAAGCTCCGCTCCAATTCACAAGGCCGATTCTAGAGCGGCGACAGACGCCGCGCCATTCCTGCCTGTCGCGGGCGACGGCTGCGATCAAGTCCTTGAGCATCGGGGCGGGGAGGGGAAGGAAGGTACACGCCCCGGGGTCACGGAGGGGAAGGGGGAAGGTGAGGGTGTGCCCCCGGGGCGCATATTCCTGTTTTCGTCTCGGACGGGGACCGGTGGGAAAGTGGCCGCTCCTCGTGTTGACCAGGACATCCTCGCACAATGGAGGGCGTCTTGAAGTGACCGGGGTCACAGGGCCGTCAACGCTTCACGGGACAGATGTGATTGGGCCCGTTCTGCAGGAGCTGGCGGGTCAGATCCTCGAAGGACAGGGCGTTCTCGCCCGGCTCCGCCTGGGCGCCGTAGCCGTAGCCCATGGGCGAGGTCTTTTGGGGTGTGTAGAAGGCCTTGCGCCCGTCCAGCCACGACACCTTGGCCCGCGTGCTCGTCAGGTCGGCGGTCCAGATTTCCGTTTTGGCGTCGCCGGCCCAGGGCTGTTCGTTCAGCCAGTTGACCGCGCAGCCGATGTCGTCGAACTTGAAGACCTTGCGCTTCGGCCCGCCGCGCACCTGGGTGGCGAAGCGGGCATCCGCGATGGCCATGGTGCAAAGGGTGCAGATATCGCGATCCCACTTGATCTCTTCCGGTCCGGTGGCCTCCTTGCCGTCGCAGGCCGTGATGACCAGCAGCAGGACGGCCAGGAAGTGGAACGGGACCTTCATCGCTCTCTCCGGAACGGGCGTTGCAAAGCGGGCCGCATGGTGAAATGATTTAGGGACTCCAAGGAAAAAGGGCAACCGTCGTTTCGTGTTGGCGACCCTGGGCATCGCGATCTCGGTCGGGCTTCTCAGCAGCCTGCACTGCCTCGGCATGTGCGGCGGCATCGCCGGGCTGTTGGCTGCCAGCCTGCCGGGCGAGGTCCGCCACCGCCAGGGCGTCCTGCTCGCCTACTTGGCGGCTTACAATGCCGGCCGCCTGACAACCTATATGGCCGCCGGCGCCGCGATTGGCGCCTTCGGCACCGGTCTGGTGCAGATCGCCGGCCAGGGCTACGGATTCCTGCTGGTCAAGGGCCTGGGCGCCGCGGTGCTGGCGGCCATCGGCCTCTATATCGGGGGCTGGCTGCCGGCCCTGGCCCTGGTCGAAGGGGCCGGGGTGCCGCTCTGGCGCCGCATCGAGCCCTGGGGCCGCAGGCTTCTGCCCGCCCGCAGCCCCGCCCAAGCCTTCCTGCAGGGAGTGGTGTGGGGCTGGCTGCCCTGCGGCCTGGTCTATACCTCGCTGCTCTGGGCCTTTTCGGCCGGGGGGGCGGCCAACGGGGCGCTGGTCATGCTGGGCTTCGGTCTGGGCACCCTGCCGGCCATGATGGGTACCGGCCTGGTGTCGCGCCGGCTGTTCGACATGCTGCGCCAGCCCTACCTGCGTCAGGCGGCGGGAATCTCGATAGTTCTTGTCGCGGCGGCCGGCCTGATTTATTCAGGAACGATTGGCGATGCCATCTGTTCGGCCCTTGGACCCGTGCCATGAGACATGCTGACGCCTTCGACCAGCTTTTCGTCGGCAACTCCCCCGAGTTGCAGGCGGTGCTGCGCGCCGCGCGCCTGGCGGCGGCGGTCGATGTGGCCGTGCTGATCCAGGGCGAAAGCGGCACCGGCAAGGAACTGCTGGCCCAGGCCATCCATCGCGAAAGTCGCCGCGCCGCCCGGCCTCTGGTGACCATCAATTGCGCGGCCCTGCCGTCGGAACTGGTGGAATCCGAACTGTTCGGCCATCGCAAGGGCGCCTTTACCGGCGCCGGCACCAGCCATCCCGGCCGGGTACGGGCCGCCGACGGCGGCACCCTGTTTTTGGACGAGATCGGCGAACTGCCGCTGGAAGCCCAGGGCAAGCTGCTGCGTTTCCTCGATTCCGGCGAAGTGCAAGCGGTGGGCGATACCCGTCCGGCGCGCGCCGACGTGCGCCTGGTGGCGGCGACCAACCGGGACCTGCACGATCTGGTGGATGGGGGCCTGTTCCGCGCCGACCTCTATTACCGGCTCAACGTGGTGCCCTTCACCCTGCCGCCGTTGCGCGAACGCACCGGCGACTTGGCGCTGCTTATTCAGGTCTTCGCCCAACGGGCGGCGGCGCGCCACGGCAACGAGGCGCCGCGCTTCACGCCCGAAGCGCTGGCGATGCTGAGCCGTCACGGCTGGCCCGGAAACCTGCGCGAGTTGAGGAATCTGTGCGAGCGCATGGCGGTGCTGCGGGCCGGCATCCCGGTAAGGCCCGAGGACCTGCCGCCCGAGATGCGGGGCCGCGAAGCCGGAGCCCCCGGCTTGGCACTCGGCCTGCCGGAATCGGGCATCAGCTTGGTGTCGGTGGAACGGGACATGATCCGCATGGCCCTGGAAAAGGCTGGCGGCAACCGTTCGCGGGCGGCACGCCTCTTGGGGCTGACCCGCGATACCCTGCTTTATCGCATCAAGAAGCACGCCATCCAGGCCTGAGCTTCCTTCATCCTTCGATTTCACGCCGGCCGGCCAGCAGGTAGACGGCTTCCTCGTAGGTGCCTTCGCGGCACAGGTCGTCGTAGCAGACCCAGAAGCGGCCATTCGGGACCAGATGGAAATCGACGATGCGCGTCTTGTCGCGCGGGGGCTCGAATTCGGCATCGGGTTCGCCGGCCTCGCCGTGGCAGTATTCGGCGCCCGGCGCCTCGCCGCCATAGCCGTCGGCCGCCCCCAGGCGGCAGAATAGCCCGTCGATCGGCGGTTGGTTCTCCCAACGGGGCGTCGCCATGACGATCCTCCATTGCATAGCATTCCTGATTCAATCTTGGTTCGGCAGAGCCTTCGGGCAAGGGCCGGCAAGGGGAATATGACGTGCCATCGGTGTAATAATAACGGTCAATCGATGCGGCAGGATGGAATAACCTGGCGATAGCCATGCCGAAAATGCGGATAAGGTTTGCAAAAACGGAAGGGTGACGCTAATATCAGGACAACTACGGACCGGTGGGGACCGGGAGGACGTAGGCAGAGGACAGCGTCTGGTGGACCACCGTAGCGGTGGGGGGAGGATACCAGACCAGAAGAGGCGGGGTGCGCACCCCGCCTTTTCTCGTTCCGGCCCTTTTGCGTGCATATGACATTAAAGCGGCCGATTATCGCGCTCACGAAGGCGCAGCCCCAGGGCATGCTCATAGGATTTCCGGATGAATTCTCCCAGGTGGCCATTGTCCCCGCGAAACACCTTATTGTCGTTAATGATGGTCGAGATGTCTCTATAGGATACGAGATATCCCCTGACTGCCTGGGGATATAGCGCATCTGCTAGGGGCGGCGGTCTCGTAGTAGGTCAGAATGCCACCTCGACAGCTTCCTTGACCAGGCACAAGGCCTGGCGAAGGGCGTCGTTCATCCCGTCCGCCCGAAAGCCCGGCCAGGGGTGGCGGCACGGTCAGCGCTTCAGGTCTCGGTGGAAATTCTCGTGGGCGCCGAGAGCCAGGAGTTCGAGGATGTCGTCCTCCGGCTGCGTGTAAGCCAGCAGGCAGAGCCGATCGACCATCCGGAACTTGAATACCCGGACACCGGCAAGATCGCCGACCTTCGCATCCCCTAATCGCGGGTTCCGGGCGATCTCGCGGACAGCGCCGTCAAGGGCGGCCTTCTGATTTTCATGAAGCCGTTTGACCGCGCGGGAAAAGGTCGGCGAGACGACGATCCGCATCAGCCGAAACGATACTCTTCGGTTGCCGTTTCCTGTCGGGAGATCAGGATATCGCGGATCATGGCGAAGGGCAGGTCCGGGTTTTCCTCGGCGATCCGGCCGACCTGCGCCCAGTATTCGATCTGCTTGGGCACGGAACGGTGCTGAACCCGGCCGTGGAGACGGGCCTGTTCCATCAGGGATTCCGAGAGTTTGACGTTGACGGCCATGGCTGCCTCACTCGTGAAGTTGGTTCCAGTATAGCCCGGAACGGACCAAAACGGAACCTGAGCTTCGGGGGGAAGCCTCCGGAAATGGCAAGGGACCGCGGAAAATCCCTGCGGCAAGGGTGCCTGGGAACCGGGCGTTCGCACAGGTTCCCCCCGAATCGGCCTCGTCAGGCTTCCAGCGGGCCGGCGGCCAAAGCCAGCCATTCTTCCTCGGTGAGGACCGTTACCCCCAGTTCCACGGCCTTCTTGAGCTTGGAGCCGGCGCCGGGGCCTGCGACCAGGTAGTCGGTCCTTTTCGAGAGCGAGCCGGCCACCTTGGCGCCCAAAGCTTCCGCCCGGGCCTTGGCCTCGTCGCGGGTCAGGGTCGCCAGGGTGCCGGTGAAGACCACGGTCTTGCCCGCCACCGGCGAATCCGCTGCCGCGGGGGCGACGTAGTCCTCGACGGACAGCAGGCCGGCCAGATCGTCCAGCAGGGTCCCGTTGTGGGGTTCGGCGAAGAAGGCCAGCAGGTCGGCGGCCATGGAAGGACCGATGCCGTCGATGGCTTGCAGGGCCTTGCGGGCCTCGGAGTCCGGCTCCTGGGCCTCGGCCATGGCCTGGCGCAGCAGGGCGAGCGAGCCGTAGTGCCGGGCCAGCAGCTTCGCACTCGCCTGGCCGATCTGCGGAATGCCAAGGGCGAACAGGAAGCGGGGCAGGGCGATGACGCGGCGTTTCTCGATGGCGCCCAGCAGGTTGTCCGCCGACTTGTCCCCCCAGCCCTCGCGCCCGCGGATCGCATCCCCGTGGCGATGCAGGCGGAACAGGTCGGCGGGGGAGCGCAGCAGGCCGTCCTGCCAGAAGGCTTCGATGTGCTTGTCGCCCAGCCCCTCGATGTCGAAGGCGTCGCGGGAGACGAAGTGCTTGAGCCGTTCCACCGCCTGGGCCGGGCAGACCAGGCCGCCGGTGCAGCGCCGGGCCGCCATGCCGTCCTCGCGCACCGCGGCGCTTCGGCAGATGGGGCACGCGCGGGGGAAGGCGTAGGGCGGGGCTTCCGCCGGGCGCTTGCCGGGCACCACGGCCAGAACCTGGGGGATGACGTCCCCGGCCCGCTGCACGATCACATGGTCGCCGACCCGGATGTCCCTTTCCGCGATATAGTCCTCGTTGTGCAGGGTGGCGCGGGCCACCACGACACCGCCCACGGTGATCGGCTCCAACTCCGCCACGGGCGTCAGGACGCCGGTGCGTCCGACCTGGACTTCGATGGCGCGGACGACGGTTTCGGCCTTTTCGGCCGGGAACTTGTGGGCGATGGCCCAGCGGGGCGAGCGGCTGACCTGGCCTAGGCGTTCCAGCCAATCCAGGCGGTCGACCTTGTAGACCACGCCATCCATGTCGTAGGGCACTTCGGCGCGTCGAGATTCCAGGTCGACATGGAAGGCCAGCGTGTCGTCCAGGCTGGGGCAGAGCCGGGCCGGTTCGCTGACCGTGAAGCCCCAGGCCCGCAGCTTGCCGCGCAGCTCCCAGATGGTTCGGCCCAGCGGCGCCGAGACCTCGCCCCAGGCATAGGCGAAGAAGCGGAGCGGCCGTCTGGCCGTCACCGCCGGGTCCAACTGGCGCAGGCTGCCGGCGGCGGCATTGCGCGGATTGGCGAAGACCTTGCCGCCTTCGGCTTCCTGGCGGCGGTTCATTTCGGCGAAGTCGGCGCGGGCGATGTAGACTTCGCCCCGCACCTCCAGGATGTCAGGCACGCCGGCGGGAAGCTGCCGCGGGATATCTGCCAGCGTTTGCAGGTTGGCGGTGACGTTCTCCCCTTCCTCGCCATCGCCGCGGGTGGCGCCTTGGACCAGCCGTCCGCCCTCGTAGCGCAAGGAAACCGACAGGCCGTCGATCTTGGGTTCGGCCACCAGCACCACCGGCTCGTCGTCCGCCAGACCCAGGAAACGGCGGATGCGGTCGATGAAATCGGCCACGTCCTCGGGCGAGAAGGCGTTGGCCAGCGACAACATGGGGCGGGCGTGGCGGACTTTCGCGAAGCCGGTGGCCGGCGCCGCGCCGATCCGCTTCGACGGGCTGTCGGGGCGCGCCAGATGGGGGAACAGGGCCTCGATGGCCTCGTTGCGGCGCCGTAGCGCGTCGTATTCGGCATCCGAGACCGCGGGGGCGTCCTGTTGGTAATAACGGCGGTCGTGTTCGGCGATTTCTTGGGCCAGGGCCTTCAGTTCCTCCGCCGCTTCCAAGGGCAGCAGCGAGGTGGGCGCCACGTCGCGCAGCGACGCCACGTCAACGGCTCCCCAACAGGGCTTCGGCGGCGGCGCGCGCTTCGGCGGTAACCGCGGCGCCGGCCAGCATGCGGGCGATTTCCTCCCGCCGCTCGTCGGCACCCAGGGCCTCGATGACGGTGAAGACGCCGGTCTTGTCTTCCCGTTTGGCCACCTGCCAGTGATGGACGCCCAAGGCCGCCACCTGGGGCGAATGCGTCACCACCAGCACCTGGACCTGCTGGCCAAGGGCCGCCAGGCGGTGGCCGACCGCCGAGGCGGTGGCGCCGCCGATGCCGGCGTCGACCTCATCGAAGACCAAGGTGGGCACGGGGTCGGCCTGGGCGAGCACCGCCTTCAGGGCGAGCATGAAGCGCGCCAACTCGCCACCCGAGGCGATGCGGGCCAAGGGCCCCGGCGGGCTGCCGGGATTGGTGGCGACCTCGAAGGCGACACGGTCTTTGCCCGCCTCGTGCCATTGGGCCTCCTCCAGAGGCTCGACGCGGGTGGAGAATTTGGCCCGGCCCAGCTTCAGGGGCTCCAGTTCGGCCGCCACCGCCTTGTCCAGGCGGCCGGCCGCCTGGCTACGGGCCCTGGAAAGCCCATCGGCCGAATCGTCGTAGGCTTGGCGGGCCTCGCTTTCGGCCTTGCGCAGGCGCACCAGATTGGCGCCGCCGTCTTCCAGGGAGACCAGTTCGGCGGCCAAGCGCGCCTGCAGTGCCGGCAGTTCGTCGCAATCCACCGCATGCTTGCGGGCCAAAGCCCGGAGGGCGAAGAGCCGTTCTTCCACCTTTTCCAGGCGGCGCGGGTCCAGGTCCACCGAAGCGCTGGCCTTTTCCAGCAGCCCCGTGGCCTCGGCCAGATCGTCGTAGGCCCGGGTCAGGGCGGCGACGGTGGCGTCCAGGCGGCCCTCGGCCTTGCCGACCACCTTTTCCAGGGCCCGCAAGGCGGACTGGAGAATGCTCTCGGCACCTCGGTGGCCCGTCAGGGCCCCGGCCGCCTCGTTCATGGCGGCGACGATCTGCTCGCCGTGCATCAGCATGGCACGATCCTCGGCCAGGGATTTCTCCTCGCCCGGCTGGGGGGCCAAGTCGGCCAACTCGCCCGCGGCATGGCGCAGGTAATCCTCGTCGCGCCGCGCCTTGGCGACATCGGCCGCCGCCTGTTCACAGGCGACCTGGGCCTCGCGCCAAGCGCGGTAGCGGCGCCGCGTTCCGGCCACCTGGTCGTTCAAGGCCCCGAAGGCGTCCAGCAAGTCGCGGTGGGAGGCGGGATTGAGCAGGCGTTGGCTTTCGAACTGGCCATGGATTTCCACCAGGGCCTCGCCGATCTGGCGCAGAAGCGCGACGCTGACCGGCTGGTCGTTGACGAAGGCGCGCGACCGCCCGTCCTTGCCCAGGGTGCGGCGCAGGATGACCTGCCCGTCCTCGCCCTCGATGCCCTGTTCGGCGACCAACAGCACGGCGGGATGGTCGGCCGGCAGGTCGAAGGCGGCGGTGACCGCGGCCTGCTCGGCGCCATGGCGCACCAGGCGGGCTTCGGCGCGCACGCCCAAGGCCAGTCCCAAGGCGTCCAGCAGGATGGACTTGCCGGCCCCGGTTTCGCCGGTCAGCACGTTGAGTCCGTCGCGGAAGGCGATGTCCAGCCGACCGATCAGCACTACGTCGCGGATGGACAGGTTGCGCAGCATCGCGCCCTTACCAGACCTTCCACCAGGGCGCATTGCCCGGTGGAGCGGAATCGGCCGGCTGTGTCTCCTCGCGGTCGCCCTCGGCCGGCGGCCGCCCGGCCCGCTTTCCGGCCGGGCTGCCCTCGCCGCGCAGGGGCTTCACGTCCGGCTCGTCGGGGCGGTGCCAAACCTTGTACCAAGCGGCCTCCTCCGCCGTGCGGACGCGCTTTCCGGTGACCATTTCATAGGCATCCAGATACCAATCGCTGCCCGGGTAGTTGTGGCCCAGCACGGCGGTCACCCGCTCGGCATCCTGCGTCAGGCCGAGGGCGACATAGGCCTCTGCCAATCGGTGCAGCGCCTCGGGGACGTGGGTGGTGGTCTGGAAGCGCTCGGTGACCACCTTGAAGCGGTTGATGGCGGCCAGGTAGTGCTTGGTCCGCAGGTAGTGGCGGCCGATGTCCATCTCCTTGCCGGCCAGATGGTCTTCGGTCAGGTCGTACTTCAGCTTGGCGTCGCGGCTGTACTTGCTTTGGGGATAGCGGGTGATGAGTTCGCGCAGCGTCTTGCGGGCCAGGTCGGTGATCTTCTGGTCGCGCGCCACGTCGGAGATCTGTTCATAGTAGCAAAGCGCCTTCAGGTAATAGGCGTAGGGGATGTCCTTGTTGGACGGATGGAGCTGGATGAAGCGGTCCAGGCCGACGATGGCGTCGTCGTACTTGCTGCGCTCGTAGTTGGCATAGGCCGCCATGAGTTGGGCCTTGGTCGCCCAGGCCGAATAGGGATGCTGGCGCTCGACTTCGTCGAAGGCCTTGGCTGCGCCTTCGTAGTTGCCGCGTTCCAGGGCGCCTAGGGCGTCGTTGTAGAGTTCTTCCACCGGCCGTTCGACGTAGTCGTCCTTCTTCTTGTCGCAGGCGCCGGCGACCAGCACCAGGGCGGCCGCGACGGCCGGAAGGAACATGCGAAGGGAGAAGGTGCGTCCAGCCATGGGTCCAGTCCATCGGGAAACGGATTTTCCCCTGTATAGCACGCCGGGCGGAGAATCCCACAGCCTCAGCAACGGGCCGGTGTCGCCGGGAGGGTGAAGAGGAAGGCGGCGCCCCGGCCCGGTTCCGATTCGACCCAGATGCGCCCGCCGTGGCGTTCGACGATCTTCTGGGTGATGGACAGGCCGATGCCGGTGCCTTCGTATTCGTTGCGCGAGTGAAGGCGGCGGAAAACCTGGAAGATGGCCTCGTGATGCTCGGGCGCGATGCCGATACCGTTGTCGCGCACGGCGAACAGCCAGTCGCCGCCTTGCAGGCCGGCAGATACCCTGACCTCGGGCCGGCGGTCGGCGGCGCGGTACTTCACCGCGTTGCCGATCAGGTTCTGGAAGACGCGGACGAGTTGGGTCTCGTCGCCGACCACGATGGGCATTTCCGTCTCGACGCGAACGTCGGCGCCGGAATCGGCGATCGCGGCATGCAGGTTGGAAAGCGATGCTTCCAGGCAGGCGGCGGTGTCGGTGGGGGTGAACTCCCCACCTTTGGTATGGACGCGGGAATAGGCCAGCAGGTCATCGATCATCGTCGACATGCGCTTGGCGCCATCGACGGCGAAATCCAGGAATTCCTTGGCGGTGTCATCCAAGGTCCGGCCCAGGTAGCGCCTTTCCAGCAGGCCCAGGTAGCTGCTGACGGCGCGCAAGGGTTCCTTCAGGTCGTGGGAGACCACATAGGAGAAATGAGCCAGTTCGCGGTTGGATCGTTCCAGTTCGGCCGTCTTGGCGGCGATTTCGGCTTCCAGATGGCGGGCCGTATAGCGGAAGGCCAGCATCAGCAGCAACTCGACCAGGACGAACCCTCCGATGCCAAGCCCGATGTTGAAAAGCTGTTCGAGCCGGAAGGTCCGGACTTCGGCCGATGCGTCGCGCCAGAAGACGATGCTGCCGACCGGGGCCCGGGCGGGGTCGACGTCGCCCTTATAGTCGCGCAACGGGAATCGGGTGACCGCCAGATGGCCGCCTCCCGACTTGAGCAGATCGGTTCCCGGACGGAGGACGTCGATACCGGCTTCCCGACCGTCGCGGATCACCTCCTCCAGGCCGTCGCGGGAGACGGATTCGATCACGCAATCGCATTCGGCGATCCCGTCGCCGAACCGCTTCCTGGCATAATCCTCCCACATGGTCTTGGAGACATGGTCGCGCCGCATCAGCACGCCGAGTCCCTGCCCATAGCGGTCGTCGAGAATTTTCAGTGTCTTGGCGAAGGATGTGCCGACTTCCAGGACGCCGACGGGCACGGCCTGCCCACTGGCGGGATCTTGGGCGGGGACCGGCACTACACCGCGCAATCCGGCATAGACCCGCCCGCTTTCGAAGCCTGCGCGGGGAGTCCGTTGCGTCTGGGTTTCGGCGATGGTGAACCGGATGTCTTCGATCTGGTCGCCGAACTTCACCGGATCGTGGACCCTGAGGAAGCTGAGCGAGCCGGGCCCGAGGAAGAAGTGCAGTTGGCGGGCGTCGAAGCGCTCCTGGACCATCTTCCAGTTGGACCCGACCTTGTCCATCAGTTCACGGCGTACCGCCATGGCCTCGGGGCCACCTTTCCCGCCGCCTTCCGCCTCGACCGCCCGCTTGCCTTTCAGGAAAGTCTGCTGCACCTCCGCGTCGTTGGCGATGAAGGTCGCCATGGCCAGCATGTTCGACAAGGTCAAGGCGACCAGGGTGTCGTAGGCGGCATGAAGCTGCCGGCCCTCGCGGGTCAGCGATTCTTCCAGGGCCTGGGCCGAAAACAGGTTGTTGGCGGCAACGAAAAGGCCGTCGCTGATGGCGATGACCAAGCTGAGCGCCAGGAAAACCTTGGAACGCCTCTTCATGCCCGCCGACAGGCCCCCTTCCCGTACGCTGCAGGACGGTCATCCTGCCAAAGTTCAATCGCCGCGACAATGGGGGGCCGCGACGGCGTGGATGGGGGAAGGCCCGAGGGACGGATCAGCCGTTGGCGGCAAGGGCGAAGGCGGCGGGCCGCTGGGGGGCGAGCGCCACGGAGTCACGGGCTTCTTCCCAGCACCAAGCGTCGGGATTCGCCAACAATTCGCGCAGCAGGCGGTTGGTGTGGGCATGGCCGGTGCAAACACCCCGGAAGTGTCCGACGATGGGCGCGCCGGCCAGGTAAAGATCGCCTACCGCGTCCAGGATCTTGTGGCGGACGAATTCGTCCTCGTAGCGCAGGCCGTCCTCGTTGAGGATCTTCTCGCCGCTCACCACCACGGCGTTGTCCAGCGAGCCGCCGCGGGCCAGGCCCATGGCCCAGAGGGCTTCCACCTCGTGCAGGAAGCCGAAGGTGCGGGCACGGGCCAGTTCCTTCTTGAAGGCTCCGTCGACGAGCGCCAGCCCAAGGGCCTGTCGGGAAACGGCGGTGTTGCGGAAATCGATCTCGAAATCGACGGTGAAGGAAGAAGCCGGAAGGAGGGTGGCGATACGGTCGCCGTCCTTGACGATGACCGGCCTGAGGATGCGGATGGCCCGGCGGGGAGCGTCCTGCTCGACCACGCCGGCGCATTCGATCAGGAAGACGAAGGGCGATGCGCTGCCGTCCATGACCGGCACTTCCGAGCCGTTGATTTCGACCAGCGCGTTGTCGATGCGGCAGCCGGCCAGGGCGGCCATCAGGTGTTCGACGGTGCCGACCGTGACGCCGTCGGCGTTGCCCAGGACCGAACACATCCGGGTGTCGACCACATGGTCCCAGCGGGCGGGAATAAAGGCCCCCTTGCCCTTGATGTCGGTACGCTTGAAAACGATGCCGTGATTAGCGGCGGCGGGCTTCAGGGTCATCGAGACCTTGATCCCGGAATGGAGGGCGACGCCGGTACAGGCGATGGTGCTCTTGAGGGTCCGTTGGCGGGAAGATCGGGCGGTGGTCTTGTCGGTCGCAGCCTTGCGGTCGCCGTGCATGAGCCCCTGGCCTCGTATTGTTTCACCGTCGGGCGCAAAAGAGAAGCGCTCCAGTGGCTTAGTAGCAGGGGCCCCTGGAGCGCTCAAATCAATCTTTGTTTCCGATTGTTACCGATTGCGATACCTGATCCCTAGTTGGCCTGCCGGCGAAGAAAGGCAGGAATTTCAAGAAGATCTTCATCGTCGCGCGGCGCGGCCGTCCGTTCGGCGGCCTGCAGGCCGCCCAGCTTCGGGGTCAGGGTAGCGACGGCCGGCTTGGGCTGGAGGGCGACGGGACGGGCCGAATCGGGAGCTGCCGTGGCGGTGGAAGCCGCGGCCGGCTTGGCTTCGGCCGGCTTGGCGGCGGTGCGCGAGGCTCCGGTCACCCGCTCGAACAGGCTGAGGCTCTTGGCCCCGAAGCCCACTTTCTTGGCCTTGTCGTCGGCCTTCGGTCCATTGACCATGGCGGCCTCGGCGAAGGCGTCGGGCTGGCGGGGTTCGGTGACGACCGCCTCCACCGGCCTGGGCGGAATGAAGGCGTCCAGGGCGCCGCCGGCCGGCGTGGCGACGACCGACGCCACTTCGGCGACCGTGAGGGCGGGGACGGGCTCGATGGCCGGGGCCGGTTCGACGGCCGCAGTGGCGACCGCCTCCGCCGGGACCGGATCGATGGCTTGGGCGGTAGCCGTCATGATGGGGGCCGGCGCCGGAACTGCCTTCGGAACGGCGAAGGGGGCGGCAGGGGCGGCCGCGACGGCCGGATGGACGGCGGCCGGCTTGGGCTCCACGGCCGGCCGCACCGACATGAACAGCGGCTTCTCCGGACGGCGGACGGTCTCGACGGCCGGGCGGAAGGGTTCTACGGCGGCGGCCGAATCGATGCCGGTGGCGACCACGGAGACCCGCATCTTGCCCTTCAACAGTTCGTCGAAGGTGGAACCGAAGATGATGTTCGCTTCCGGATCGACCTCGGCGCGGATGCGGTTGGCGGCCTCGTCGACCTCGAACAGGGTCATGTCGGCGCCGCCGGTGATGTTGATGAGCACGCCCTTGGCGCCCTTCATGGACACCTCGTCGAGCAGCGGGTTGGAGATGGCGGCTTCTGCGGCGTCCAGCGCCCGGCGCTCGCCGTCGGCCTCTCCGGTGCCCATCATGGCCTTGCCCATCTCGCTCATCACCGAGCGGACATCGGCGAAGTCGAGGTTGATCAGGCCCGGCATGACCATCAGGTCGGTCACGCCGCGCACGCCCGAGTAGAGCACGTCATCGGCCTTCTTGAATGCCTCGGCGAAGGTCGTCTTCTCGTTGGCGACGCGGAACAGGTTCTGGTTGGGGATGATGATCAGGGTGTCCACGTGCTTTTCCAACTCGCGGATACCGGAGTCGGCGATGCGCATGCGGTGGGTGCCCTCGAAGTGGAAGGGCTTGGTCACCACGCCGACCGTGAGGATGCCCATCTCGCGAGCGGTGCGGGCGATCACCGGGGCGGCACCGGTGCCGGTTCCGCCGCCCATGCCCGCGGCGATGAAGACCATGTGGGCTCCGCGGAGTTGGTCGCCGACCTCGTCCAGGACCTCTTCGGCGGCGGCTTGGCCGATCTCGGCCCGCGCGCCGGCACCCAGGCCCTTGGTCAGGGTGGTGCCGAGTTGCAGGCGCCGGTCCGCCTTGGAATGGGTGAGCGCCTGGGCGTCGGTGTTGGCGACCAGGAAGTCGACTCCCTCAAGGCCCGAGTCGATCATGTTGTTGACGGCGTTGCCACCGGCGCCGCCGATGCCGACGACGGTGATACGGGGCTTGAGGTCGGTATGGTCCAGGCTGGGAAGGGTGATATTGATGCTCATTGCGTCGTCCTCCGGGTCTCTCGTGAAGGGGGTGTTGGTTCAGGGTGATCGAGGGTCAAAGGTGTTCTCGCAGCCACTGGCCGATGCGGCCCAGGCGGCCGGTCGGCTGTTCGGTGGGCCGGTAGGCCGCGCCTTCGGCCCTGGCCCGGTCGTCGATGGTGAAATCCAGTAGGCCCACGCAGGCGGCGAAGGCCGGTCCGCTTACCGCCTCGGCCAGTCCGGGCAGGGCCTTGGGGCGGCCGAGGCGGACTTGCTTGTCGAGCATGGTGGCCGCCATCTCGCGGACGCCCGGGAGCTGGGCGGCACCGCCGGTCAGCACGACGCGTCGGCCGGCCTCCCGATCCAGGTGGGCGGCCTGCAGCTTGGCGCGCACCATCTCGAAGGTCTCTTCCAGCCGCGGGCGGACGATGCCCACCAGCACCGAGCGGGGAATCTGGTTGGCCTCCCGCTCGTCCTCGCCGATCAAAGGCACGCGGATGGTCTCGCGGTCGTCGGCCGGCGAGGGCAGGGCGCTGCCATAGAGGGTCTTCATCCGCTCGGCGTGGGCCGGGGGGGTGGATAGGCCGCGGGCGATGTCGCTGGTGACGTGCCAGCCGCCCACGGGAACGGCATCGGTATGGACCAGATCGCCATCGAAGAAGACGGCGATGGATGTCGCCCCGCCGCCCATGTCGATCAGGGTGGCGCCCAGTTCCCGTTCCTCCGGAGCCAGGCAGGCCAGGGCCGCCGCATAGGCCGAGACGACCTTGTGTTCCACCGCCAAGTGGCAGCGGGCGACGCAGCTTTCCAGATTGCGGACGGGCCCCGAGGCGGCGGCCACCAGATTGAGGTTGACTCCCAAGCGCTCGCCGAACATGCCGCGGGGGTCCTTGACTCCGCGGCTGCCGTCGATGGTGTAGCCGACCTGGATGGAATGGATGATCTCGTGATCGCGGGCCTCGCCGCGCAGGTAGACTTGGGGATCGGTCAAGCCGCGCAGGTCGGCCTCGCCGATTTCGTGGCCGGCCACCGAGACCTCGTAGGCGATCAGGCGCGAACGAGGATGTCCGGCCGAGACGTTGACCGTCACTTGGCGGAGCGTCTCGCCGGCCATCTGCTCGGCGTTGGCGACGGCGGCACGGATGGAGGCCTCGGCCGCGTCCATGTCGACCACGGTGCCGCTGCGGATGCCGCGGGACGCCTGATGGCCGATGCCGACGATGCGCGGCCCATCGTCTCCCCCGGTACGGGCGATCAGGCAGCAGATCTTGGTCGAGCCGATGTCGAGGGCGGCGACGGTGCCGCTGCGGGACTTGCTCTGGGATGTCTTTTTTCTGCTCATGGTCAGGTTTCCTGGGCCTTGCCGGGACCCGGCGGTGGCGGTGGCGGGTCGCCCGGGCGACGGACGATCAGACGGTCGGGCAGGCGCAGGTCGAGCACCTGGACCTCGCGTTCGAGGACACGATGGGTGCGCTGCAGGTCGGCCAGGCGCTTCCAGGCGGTCTCCGTCTCCTGCTCGGGCAGGCGGACGTCCATGCCGTTGTCGAGCCGCAGGTTCCAGCGGCGGTTGCCCACGCGGACGGCGGCCTTGACCCGGCCGGCGATCTCGGGCTCTCCCTGTAGCAGGCGAACCAGCCCGACCACCTGTTCCGGCGCGTCCTCGCCCACCACTTGCAACAGATGTGGGAACCGCTCGACTCCGGCTCCGGCGATCGCCGCGCCCGTCCGGTCGATGAGATGGAAGGCGCCCTTGTGCTGCCAGATGGCGAGCGGCTGGCGTTCCTGGACGCGGACGACGACGGTGTCGGGCAGAACTCGTTCGACGGTCGCGGACTGCACCCATGGCAGAGCCTCGACGCGGTGCTTGGCGGCCTTGGCGTCGAAGTCCAGGATGGGGTTGTCGTAGCCGATGCCGACCGCAGCCAGCAGGGCCTGGGGGCTGGTCTCCTGGCGGCCGACCACCAGGACGTCCTTGACCCGGAATCCGATGTCGGCGGCGAAGGCGGAGATTTCCCGCTTGGCGTCGGCCTGCAGGCGGGGCAGCAGGCCGGCTTGCCAGAGCCACCAGGTTCCGGCACCCAGGGCACCCAGGGCGGCGGTGGCGGTCAAGCGCTTCAGCCAGCGCCAAGCGCGCGACGGCCGGGGCGGGGTCTCGATGGCGATGGGGTGGGCGAGGGTGGGGTCGACGGAAATCATGCGTCGCACTCCGCCCGCTCGACCATCCAGCTCACCAATTCGGGGAACGCGATTCCCACGTGGCGGGCCTGCTCCGGTACCAGCGAGGTGGGCGTCATGCCGGGCTGGGTATTGACCTCCAGGATGTAGATCTTGTCGCCGTCGTAGCGGAAATCGGCGCGGCTTACGCCCCGGCAGCCCAATGTCTGGTGGGCGAGGACGGCGAGGCGCTTGGTCTCTTCCTCGATCTCCGGCTCCACCTTGGCCGGAATTTCGTGGACGGAGCCGCCCGCCGCGTACTTCGCGTCGTAGTCGTAGAAACCGCGGTGGGTGCGGATCTCGGTGACCGCCAGGGGCCGGTCGCCCATTACCGCCACCGTGAATTCGCGGCCCGGAATGTAGCGTTCGGCCATCACCTTGTCGCCGTGCGGCCAGCCGGTGTCGTGGTAAGGGGGCTCGCTGTCGCCTTCCCGCACGATATGCACGCCGACGCTGGAGCCCTCGTTGAAGGGCTTGATGACGTAGGGCCGGGGTAGCACGTCGCCGGCCATGATCTCGGCCTGGGACACGATGCGGTGTTCGGCCACCGGGATGCCGGCGGCGGCGAACAGGTGCTTGGCCATCGGCTTGTTCATGGCCAGCGCCGAGGCCAGCAGGCCCGAATGCGTATAGGGAATGCCCAGGATGTCCAGCAGCCCCTGGACGCAGCCGTCTTCGCCGAAGCGGCCGTGCAGGGCGTTGAATACCGCGTCTGGCCGGGGGAACAGGCGCGTCAGCAGGGCCCCCATGTCGCGTTGCACGTCGATGGCGGTGACCTTGTAGCCGGCCTCCTTCAGGGCGTTGGCGACCGAGGCGCCCGAGACCAGGGAGACTTCCCGTTCGGCGGACCAGCCGCCCATGAGGACCGCGACGTTTTTGGTCATGGCTGGGTCTCCTTCGGCAGCCCGATGCGGCGGATTTCCCACTCCAGCGTCACGCCGGAGGTCTCCAGGACGCGGCGCCGCACCTCCTCGCCCAACCCTTCCAGGTCGGCCGCGGTGGCGGTACCGGTGTTGATCAGGAAGTTGCAGTGCTTCTCGGATACCTTGGCGCCGCCCCGGACCAAGCCGCGGCAGCCGGCCTTGTCGATCAGTTCCCAGGCCTTGTGGCCGGGCGGATTGGCGAAGGTGCTGCCGCCGGTGGGCTCGCGGGTCGGCTGGGTGGCTTCGCGGGCGGCGCGGATTTCGGCCATGCGCCGGGCGATGTCGGTTTCGTTGCCGGGCTCGCCCTTGAGAACGGCCGACACGAACAGCCAGTCGGCGGACACGGCGCAGCGGCGATAGGAAAATCCCAGGTCGGCCGAGGACAGGTCATGCAGCCCGCCCTGGGGATCGAGGGCGCGGGCGGAAACCGTCACGTCCTTCATCTCGCGGCCGTAGGCGCCGGCGTTCATGCGCAAGGCGCCGCCCAGGGTGCCGGGGATGCCCGACAGGAACTCGAGGCCGGCGATGGAGGCGCCGCGTGCCGCCAGCGCGACGTTGAGGTCGAGTGCGGCGGCCCCGGCGCGGATGACGGTGCCTTCGGTCTCGACGAAGGCGAAATCCCGGCCCAGGCGGATGGTCACGCCGGGAACGCCACCGTCGCGTACCAGCAGGTTGGAGCCCACACCGATCACGGTCACCGGCACTTCGGCCGGCCTGGCCGCGAGGAAGCTCGCCAAGTCCTCGGCGTCGGCCGGCTTGAACAGCACCTCGGCCGGTCCGCCGACGCGGAACCAGGTGACCTTGGACAAGGGGGCCTCGGCCGTATAGCGGCCCCTGACCGGCGGCAGCCGGCCGATCAGCGCCGAAGCGTGGAGTTGGGCTGCGGCCATCATGCCCTTCCTCCGTGACGCAGCTTGTCCAGGTCGGTGGGCAGGGCGTTGGCCCATTGGGAGATGCTGCCGGCGCCCAGGCAGACCACCATATCGCCCGCCGCCGCCAAGCCGTTGACCAGGTTGGCGAGTTCCTCCGGATTGGCGAGCGCCATCACCGAGCGGTGCCCGTGGTTGGTGAGGCCCTCGATCAGGGAGTCGCGGTCGATGCCGGGGATGGGCTCCTCGCCCGCCGGGTAGACCGGGGCGACGATCACCGTGTCGGCGTCGTTGAAACAGGTGCAGAAATCCTCGAACAGATCGCGGAGCCGCGTGAAGCGGTGCGGCTGCACCACGGCGATCACCTTGCCGCGCGCCGCCGTGCGGGCGGCCTTCAGTACCGCGCCGATCTCCACCGGATGGTGGCCGTAGTCGTCGATCACCGTGATGCCGTCCACCTCGCCGGTGCGGGTGAAGCGGCGCTTGACGCCTTCGAAGCCGGAAAAGCCGCGGCGGATGATGGCGTCCTCGATGCCCATCTCGGCGGCGATGGCGATGGCGGCCAGGGCGTTCTGGATGTTGTGGGCGCCCACCATGGGCAGCACCACGTTGTCGATGGTCCGCTGCGCGCCGGTCTTGCGGTCGGTGACCACCACGTCGAAGCGCACGCGGGTGGCTTCGGTCTCGGGGTTGACGGCCCGCACGTCGGCCTGCGGGCTGAAGCCGTAGGTGACGATCTTGCGGTCCAGGACCTTCGGGATCATCGCCTGGACTTCCGGATGGTCGATGCAGAGCGCGGCGAAACCGTAGAACGGGATGCCTTCGACGAAGGAGGCGAAGGCGGCCCGCACCTTGTCGAAGGAGCCGTAGTGGTCCAGATGCTCCGGGTCGATGTTGGTGACCACGGCGATGGTGGCGGGCAGCTTGAGGAAGGTGCCGTCCGATTCGTCGGCCTCGGCGACCAGCCACTCGCCGCTGCCCAGGCGGGCGTTGGTGCCCCAGGCGTTGATGATGCCGCCGTTGATGACGGTGGGATCGAGTCCGGCGGCGTCCAGCAGGGAAGCCACCAGCGAGGTGGTGGTGGTCTTGCCGTGGGTGCCGGCGACCGCTACCGACCATTTGAGACGCATCAGCTCACCCAGCATCTCGGCCCGGCGAACCACGGGGATCATGCGCTTGCGGGCTTCGAGGACCTCGGGGTTGTCGCGCTTGACCGCGGACGAGGTGACCACCACGCGGGCCTCGCCCAGGTTCTCGGCCCCATGGCCGACCATGACCTTGATACCCATGCCGCCTAGGCGCTTGACGTTGGCGTTGTCGGCGATGTCCGTGCCTTGGACCGCATAGCCGAGATTGTGCAGGACTTCGGCGATGCCGCTCATGCCGATGCCGCCGATGCCGACGAAGTGGATGGTGCCGATGTTCAAGGGCAGGGCTCTCATGCGGCGTTCCTTTCGTGGGCGGGCAGCAGGTCGAGCACCAGATCGCCCAAGCGCGCGGCGGCGTCGGGCCGGCCGGCGGCATGGGCGCAGGCGGCCGCCTTGGCCAGGATCGCCGGCTGGGCGAGCAGGGCCTGCAGGCGGGCCGCCAGGGTCTCGGGGGTGAAGGAATCCTGCTGCATCAGCCAGCCGGCGCCGGCTTCGTCCACCGCGTGGGCGTTGGCCGACTGGTGGTCGTCGATGGCATGGGGATAGGGCACCAGGATGGACGGCCGGCCGACGGCGGTCGCCTCGGCCACCGTCGAGGCGCCGGCCCGGCCGATCAACAAGTGGCAGGCAGCCAAGCGTTCGGGAACGTCGTCGAAGAAGGCCGAAAGCGTCGGCGTCAGGCCGCGGTCGGCATAGGCGGCGGCGGTCCGTTCCAGATCCTCGGGGCGGCATTGCTGGACGATGGACAGGCGGTGGCGCAGGCCTTCGGGCAGCAGGCCCACGGCGGCGGGCAGGACGTCGCTCAGCACGCGGGCGCCCTGGCTGCCGCCTAGGACCAAAAGGTCGACCGGACCATCGGACGAAAGCTCGGGATAGGGCCGCTCGCGCACCGCGGCGATGGCCGGACGCACCGGCATGCCGGTATGGACCAGACGGTCGCGGGCCTCGGGCGGAACCGCATCGACGGCCTCGAAGGAGGTCGCGATACGCTTGACCCGGTGGGCCAGCAGCCGATTGGCGCGGCCTAGAACCGCATTCTGTTCGTGGAGCGCCGTCGCCACGCCGGACAGGGCGGCGGCCATCATGGTGGGCACCGAGGCGTAGCCGCCGAAGCCGACCACCACGCTGGGCATCAGGCGGGCCAGCAAGGCGCGCGCCTGGAAGGTGCCGATCAGGAGTTCGGGAACGGCGCGCAGGCGGGCCAGCAGGCTCTTGCCCGCCAGGCCGCCGGCCTGGATGCGGTGGGTCTCCAGGCTGCCCAAGGCGCCGCCGTAGGCGCCACCCCGGCGGTCGGTGACCAGGGCCAGGCGGCAGCCGCGTCCCAACAGTTCGACGGCCAGGGCCTCGGCCGGGAAGACGTGGCCGCCGGTTCCGCCGGCCGCCAGGACGATAAGGGGGGCGGTCACGGGGCACCTCCCGCGCGGGGCCGGTGGCGGGTGAGCGCCAGAACCATGCCCATGCCCAAGGCCAGCGCCACGGTGGAGGAACCACCGTAGGACATGAAGGGCAGGGTCATGCCCTTGGGCGGGATCAGCTTGAGCGCCGAGCTCATGTTGATGATCGCCTGCAGGCCGAACTGGGTGAGCAGGCCCGAGGTGGCCAGCATGACGAAGATGTCCTCGTCCTTGAATACCCGGGCGAAGCCGCGCAGCACCACGAAGGCGAAGATGCCGACCACCAGAAGGGCGGCGATCAGGCCGAATTCCTCGCCCACCACCGAGAAGACGAAATCCGTGTGGGCGTCGGGCAGCATCGACTTGACCTTGCCCTCGCCGGGGCCGGTGCCGAACAGGCCGCCGTTCTTGAAGGCCTGCATGGAGCGCATGATCTGGTAGGGTTCCTCGCCGCTGGGATCGAAGAAGCGGTCGATGCGGCTGCGCACGTGGTCGTGGGCCATGTAGGCGGCGCCCAGCAGGCCGACGCCGCCCAATCCCAGCACCGCCACCCAGAGGAAGGGCAGGCCGGCCAGGAAGAACTGGACGCCCCAGGTACCCAGGATCACCGCCGACATGCCGATGTCGGGCTGGCGGGCCAGGATGGCGAGCACGAAGACCAGCAGGCCGAAGGCGATCGCGCGGCCGGGGAAGTGGCGGTCGAGGCGGTGCTCGGCCAGCATCCAGGCCACCAGGACCGCGAAGGCGGGTTTGAGAAATTCGGACGGCTGCAGGGACAGCCCGCCCAGGTGGAGCCAGCGATGGGCGCCCTTGATCTCGACGCCGATCACCAGGGTGGCGGCGGTCAACAAATAGAAGCCCGCGAACATCGCCAGCCCCAGCCGCCGCACGTTGGCCGGAGAGAGCAGCGAGACCCCCAGCATCACCACCAGGGCGAAGGGAAGGAAGACGAACTGGCGGCGGGCGAAGTGGAAGCTGTCGAGGCCGATGCGGTCCGCCACCGCCGGCGAGGCGGCCAGGGCCATCAGGGCGCCCAGGGCGATCAGCACCATCAGGGCGGTTAGGGTCATGCGGTCGACCGTCCACCACCAGCGGGCGATCAGGCTGTTGTCGTTGCGCAGGAAGGGGGTGGCGGTCATGGCAGGGCCTCCACCAGGCGCCGGAAGGCGGCGCCGCGTTCCTCGAAATTCTTGAACTGGTCGAAGGAGGCGCAGGCCGGAGACAGCAGCACCACCGCCCCGTCGAGGCCGTCCTTCTGGGCCGCCGCATGGGCTTCGGCTACGGCGCGTTCCAGGGTGCCGCAGCGGACGGCTGACACTTGGCCGTCGAGGAAACGGGCGAAATCGGCCTCCGCTTCGCCGATCAGAAAGGCCCGGCAGACCCGGGGCAGGAAGGGCTCGACGCCGGAAAGGCCGGTTTCCTTGGGGCGGCCGCCGACGATCCAGTAGATGGCGGAGTAAGAAGACAGGGCCCGCAAGGTGGCATCGGCGTTGGTTGCCTTGCTGTCGTTGACATAGCGGACGCCATTCCGGATCGCCACCAGTTCCTGGCGGTGGGCGAGGCCGGGATAGCTCAACAGTCCGGCGACGATGGCGTCTTGCGCAATGCCGAGGGCGCGGCAGGCGGCGAAGGCGGCCGCTGCGTTCTGGCCGTTGTGGGCGCCGGGCAGGGCGCGGGCCTTCGTCAGGTCGGCGACCGGCCCGCGTTCGTCGTACAGAATGCTCTCCTGGACCCGGATGCTTGCCGGAGCCCCGGCCGCCGAGACGAGGACCTTCGCGGGACCCGCCAAGCGATCCGCCAGGGCGCGGCTGTCGGCGTCGTCGACGCCCAGCACGGCGGTGCAATCCTCGTCCTGGTGCAGGAAGATGCGTTCCTTGGCCGCGATGTAGCCGGCCATGCCGCCGTGGCGGTCCAGGTGGTCGGGGGTGATGTTCAGCATCACCGCCACGTCGAAGATCGTGCGTTCGGTCAGTTCCAACTGGTAGGACGACATTTCCAGCACGTAGATGCCGTCATCCGCCAGCGGCTCCAGGGCCAGCGCCGGGGTGCCCAGGTTGGCCCCAACCTGGACGCGCCGTCCGGCACCTTCCAGGATATGGCCGATCAGCGCGGTGGTGGTCGACTTGCCGTTGGTGCCGGTGATGCCGACGAAGGTGGCGGCGATCTGGGTGCGATAGAGCAGTTCCACCTCGCCGACGATCGGGCAGCCGGCCGCCTTCGCCGCCGTGCAGGCCGGATGGGGCTTGGGATGGGTGTGGGGCACGCCGGGACTCAAGACCAGGGCGGCCACCTTCGACCAGTCGATGCCCACGGGATCGACGGGGGCGAAGCCCTCGACGGCTACGGCTAGGCGGGCGGCCGGGGAATCGTCCCAGGCCAGGACTTCGGCGCCGCCGGCCTTCAGCGCGCGGCAGGCGGCGAGCCCCGCCTTACCCAGCCCGAGGACGGCGACCGGACGATTGCCGAAGAGGTTGACCGCGATCATGATGCCCGCTTCCCCTTCCTAGCGCAGCTTCAAGGTGGACAGGCCGATCAGCGCCAGGATGACGGCGATGATCCAGAAGCGGATGACGATGGTCGGTTCGGCCCAGCCCTTCTTCTCGAAATGATGGTGCAGCGGCGCCATGCGGAAGACGCGCTTGCCGGTCAGCTTGAACGAGGCGACCTGGACGATCACCGAGACCGTCTCCAGCACGAACAGGCCGCCGACGATGGCCAGAACAACTTCGTGCTTGGTGACCACGGCCACCGCCCCCAGGGCGCCCCCTAAGGCCAGCGAGCCGGTATCGCCCATGAAGATGCGGGCCGGCGGCGCGTTGAACCAAAGGAACCCCAGGCCGCCGCCCAGCAGCGCCCCAAGGAAGACCGACAGTTCGCCGGAACCCGGCACATGGGGAAGCTGGAGGTAGTTGGCGAAAACCGTATGGCCGACCAGGTAGGCGATCAGGATGTAGACGCCGGTGGCGATCATCACCGGGCCGATGGCCAAGCCGTCCAGGCCGTCGGTCAGGTTGACCGCGTTGGAGGCGCCCACCATCACGAAGACGGCCAGCAGGACGAAGCCGAAGCCCAGGTCGAACAGGGCGGCCTTGAAGAACGGGATGGCGACCTTGGTCGCCAGGCCGTCCGGCAGATGGTCGACGATCCAGAAGGCCGCCACGAGGGCGATCGAAACCTGCATGAGCAGCTTGAGCTTGCCCGGCAGCCCCTTGGGGTTGCGCCGCGAGACCTTGAGGTGGTCGTCGAGGAAGCCGATGATCCCGTAGCCCAGGGTTACCGCCATGACCGCCCAGACGTATGGGTTTCGGAGGTCGGCCCACAGCAGGGTGGAAACCACCAGTGCCAGCAGGATCAGGAAGCCGCCCATGGTGGGCGTGCCCTTCTTGGTCAGCAGATGGCTTTCCGGCCCGTCCTCGCGGATCGGCTGGCCGCGTCCCTGCTTCTGGCGCAGCACCTCGATCAGCACCGGGCCGACCATGAAGCTGATGACTAGCGCGGTCAGGATGGCTCCGCCGGTGCGGAAGGTCAGGTATTTGAAGACGTTCAGGAAACCGAACTGATCCGCCATGGGGAAGAGGATGTGGTAGAGCATCGCCTAGAGTCCTTCCTGCTTCCCGAGGGCGTCCAGGGCCCGCACGACCGCGCCCATGCGGCTGCCGGCCGACCCTTTGACCATCACCACGTCTCCGGCCTTGACCGCGGCGGCCACCAGGGGCGCCAGCGCGGCGGAGTCGGGTGCGTGGGCGCCCCGCATCCCGATCGGCAGGGACTCGTGCAGTCCCGCCATGTCCTTGCCGGCGGTGAAGACCAGATCCAGGCTCGCCTTTTCCACCGGCTCGGCCAGGGCGGCGTGGCGTTCGGCGGAAGCCGGGCCCAGTTCCAGCATGTCGCCCAGCACGGCGATGCGCCGGCCGCCGGGGCCGGGCTGGCTGCGGCCCAGGGTGTCGAGGGCGGCCGCGACCGAGGCGGGGCTGGCGTTGTAGCTTTCGTCGACCAGAAGGAAGCTGCCCCCGTCGACGGCGATGTCCTTGCGCAGGCCCCGGCCCTTGGGGGGCACGAGATCCGCCAGGGCTTGGGCGGCTTCGTCGACCGAAGCGCCGACGGCCGCGACGGCGCCCAGCACCGCCAGACTGTTTATCGCCCAGTGGCGGCCGGGGGCGCCAAGGACGTAGGAAACCGGACGGCCGATAAGGGTGGCGGCGACGCGCGTGGCGTCGGAGCCCAGCTGGGCCTCGTCGAGGCGCAGATCGGCCGCGGGATCGGCACCGAAGGACAGCACCTTCAGGCCCTGCTTGACCGCGGCGGCGGCCAGGCGGGCGAAATGGGGGTTGTCGCGGTTCAGGACCGCCGTGCCGCCCGCCTCCATGCCGAGGAAGATCTCGGCCTTGGCGTCGGCGATCTCCTCGGTGGTGGCGAAGAAGGCGCTGTGGACCGCTTCGATGGTGGTGACGATGGCGACGTGGGGGCGGGCCAGGCGGGACAGGGGGGCGATCTCGCCCGGATGGTTCATGCCCATTTCGAGGACGGCGAAGGCGGCCTCGCGGGGCAGGCGGGCGAGGCTTAAGGGGAGGCCCCAGTGGTTGTTCAGGTTGCCCTCGGTGGCGTGGCAGGGGCCCTGGGCCGACAACACCAGGCGCAGGGCCTCCTTGGTGCCGGTCTTGCCGACGCTGCCGGTTACCCCGACCACCTTGGCGGTGGAGCGGTGACGGGCAAAGGCGGCCAGGGCCTCAAGCCCGCGCAAGGTGTCGGGAACCACCAGAAGCGGCGCTTCCTCCTTCACCAATTCGGGCAGCGGATGGTCGACCATGGCGGCCACGGCGCCCCGGGCGATAGCCTGGCCCACGAAGTCGTGGCCGTCGAAGGTGGGACCTTTGAGGGCGACGAACAGGTCGCCCTTGGCCACCGTCCGGCTGTCGATGGAGACCCCCCCGGCGGTCCAGGGGCGGATGACCTTGCCGCGGGTGGCGTTGCCGGCCTCGATGGCGTTCCAGAGAGGGGTCATGCCGACACCTCCCCGACCGCGTGCCGGGCGGCCTCGCGGTCGTCGAAGGGGAATACCTGGCCGCCGACGATCTGGCCGCGTTCATGGCCCTTGCCGGCGATCAGCAGCAGGTCGCCGGGCTTCATTTCGCGGACGGCAGCGCGGATGGCTTCCATGCGGTCGGCAATCTCGCGGGCGCCGGGGGCGGCGGCCAGAATGGCGGCGCGGATGGCGGCCGGGTCCTCGCTACGCGGATTGTCGTCGGTGACGATGGCAAGATCGGCGGCTTCCGCGGCGATCCGGCCCATTTCCGGGCGCTTGCCGGGATCGCGGTCGCCGCCGCAGCCGAAGACGACGATCAAGCGCCCGTTAACGTTAACGTGGGGCCGCAGAGCGGCCAGAACCGTCGCCAGGGCGTCCGGGGTATGGGCGTAGTCGACCACGACGGGGGCGCCGTTGGGGTGGCGGGCCGTCCATTCCAGCCGGCCCGGCGGGCCTTGCAGGCCTGCCAGGGCGCCGACGGCTGCGGCCGGGTCCTCGCCCAAAGCAAGGGCGAGGCCCAGAGCGCAAAGGGCGTTCTCTGCCTGGAAGCGGCCGAGCAGGGGCAGGGTCACGGCGAAGGCGCGGCCCCGCACCTCCAGGTCCAGGCGCTGGCCTTCCGGCAGTGCCCGGATGTCCTTGAGGCGCAGGTCCGCGCCCGCCCGGCCGTAAGTCAGGACCTTGAGATTCCGTGCCTGGCAGGCGGCGACGACGGCGCCGGCGGCCGGGGAATCGGCATTGACGACCGCGGCCCCGCTGGGAGACACCACCTCGCGGAACAGGCGCAGCTTGGCCTGCAGGTAGGCTTCCATGGAAGGGTGGTAATCCAGGTGGTCGCGGGTCAGGTTGGTGAAGGCGGCTGCGGCGATGCGGACGCCATCCAGGCGGAACTGGTCGAGGCCGTGGCTGGAGGCTTCCATGGCCAGATGCTCGACGCCGCCGTCCTTGAGGCGCTTCAGATCGCGGTGCAGGTCGGCCGCATCGGGGGTGGTCAGGCCGCTTTCCACCGTGAAGACGGGGGAGGCGATACCCAGGGTGCCGATGCTGGCGGCGGGCATGCCCAGATGGGTCCAGATCTGGCGCAGAAAGGTGACGGTGGAGGTCTTGCCGTTGGTGCCGGTCACCGCCGCCACCATCTCGGGCTGACCGCCGTGAAAGCGGGCGGCAAGGCGGGCATAGGCGCGGCGCGGATTGGTATCGGAGAGGGTCGGAACGGCTGCCTCGACGCCCGGCAAGGCGAGGATGGCCGAAGCGCCGCGCGCGACCGCATCGGCCACGAAGGCGCGGCCGTCCGCCTTCGCGCCCGGCAGGGCGGCGAACAGGAAGCCGGGCGCGACCTTCCGCGAATCGCAGGTCAGCCCCGTGATCTCCGTTCCGTCCGTGCGAAGCGCGTTCGACACCGTCAAGCCTTCTCCTTCGATCAAATCAGTTAGCCGCAAGCTGGTTCTCCCCGAACTCGTCCTTGGCCTGGCGGGGCGGACCGGCGGGAACCGGCACAGCTCTGGGCGTCGGAGCCGGAGCGGCGGGTTTGGCGGCCTTGGCCGCGGCCTTTTCGCGGGCTTCCTTCGCCGCCTTGGCCTTGTCGCTCTTCTCGGCGGCGGCCTGGACCTCGATCAGATTGGGCTGCACGCCCAGCAGGGGACCCAGGCGCTCCGCGACACGGGCGAACAGCGGAGCCGCCACCCAGCCGGCGGTGGCGAAACCGTAAGTCTTCTTGGTGCCGTGCGGTTCGTCGACCATGACCAGGATCACGTAGCGGGGGTCTTCCATGGGGAAGGCGCCGACGAAGGACGAAATTTTCGAGGTCTTGGAATAGCCGTGGCCGTGCTTCTTGTCGGCCGTGCCGGTCTTGCCGCCGGTCTGGTAGCCGGGGACGTCGGCCTGCTTGCCCGTCCCTTCGGCAACCACCCGCTGCATCAGGCGGCGCATCTCGCGCGATGTGGCGTCCGAAAAGACCCGGGTGCCGGTGGCTTCGGCCTGGGTGCGCTTGAGCAGGGTGGCGGTGCGCAGCACGCCGCCGTTGACCACCGCGCCGACGGCGGTGGCCAAATGCAGGGGGCTCACCGAGATGCCGTGGCCGTACGAGATGGTCATGGTGTTGATTTCGCGCCAGACCGTGGGATAGAGCGGTTTGGTGACCTCGGGCAATTCGATGGGAACCGGCTCCAGCATGCCCAGCTTCTGCAGGTAGGCCTTCTGGGTACGGCCGCCGATATCGAGGGCGATCTTGGCCGAACCGATGTTCGACGAAGTGACGAAGATTTCCTCGACGGTCAGCCACCGGTTCTCGGGATGGTAGTCGCTAATGGTGAAGCCGGCGTAGTGGATGGGCTGGCGGGCATCGTAGCTGTCTGTGACTTTGGCGATACCCGTATCCAGGGCAATGGCGGTATTGAATACCTTGAACATCGAGCCCAGTTCGTAGACTCCCTTGGCGACCCGGTTGAAACCCGTGTCCTCGACCATGGTGGCCGGTTGGTTGGGGTCGAAGTCCGGCAGGGAGGCCATGGCGACGATCTCGCCGGTGCGGGCATCGAGAACAACGCCCGCGGCGCCGATGGCGCTGAACGCGGCCTGGGAGGCGGCCAGTTCCTCGATCAGCATGGCTTGCGCTCGGACGTCGATGGACAAGTGCAGCGCCTTGCCACCCTCGGCCAGCCGGCCGTCGAAGGTCTTTTCCACCCCGGCGATCCCGCGTCCATCGATGTCGGTCAATCCGACGATGTGGGACGCCAGGCTGCCTTGCGGGTAGAGGCGGCGTTCGGCGGAACGGAACTCGATGCCGGGCAGACCGAGGCGGTGGACCTCGTATTGCTGGTTGGGGGTGATGTTGCGGCGCAGCCAGACGAACTGGCCCTTGCTTGACAGGCGGGTCTCCAGGACATGGCGATCCATGTCGGGGAAGACCTCGACCAGGCGGGCGGCCGCCTCGGCCGGATTGAGAATTTCGCGGGGGTTGGCGAAAAGCGACGACGTTGGCAGGCTGGTCGCAAGCACGACGCCGTTGCGGTCCACGATATCGGCCCGGTCGATGGGCGGCGTGTCGATGGCCACCATGCGGGTCAGGCTGGGCATGTGGCCTTCGTCGATCACCGCCACCATGACGGTACGCCCGGCGATAACCGAGAAAACGGCGGCGAACAGGGCGCCGGTGACGATCAGCCGGCTGCGGCCTGTTTCCACGGCCTGCTTGCGGGCGCCTTCGACGCGGATCTGGCTGGCGTTACGGCTGGCCGAATAGTCGACGCGGGAAAAAATGTGGCCGCTCATGGCTGCCCCTTCTCCGGCGGAGCCGCCGTCTCGGGGCGTGGCGGGAGTTGTTCCAGGGTGCCCAATTGGCGCATCTCGGTCGGCTTCAGTCCTAGATGGCGGCCGGCGAGGTCGTTGAGGCGGCGCGGGTCGTTCAGATAGTTCCATTCCGCTTTCAGCACGTGGATGGCCTGCTGATCGCGGGCGATGGTGCGGTTGAGCGAATCGAGATCCTTTTCCAGATCGCGGACCTGGTACTTGATGCCGAACAGGGCGAGGCTCATGCCTCCGGCCGTGAGCAGGGCGAGGGTGACGGTCTGGCGCTTCATGCGGCGTGCCTCCCTTCCCAGGCCGGAGCCTCGGTGCGTTCGGCGGCGCGTAGCCTCGCGGAACGGGCGCGCGGGTTGGCGGAAGCCTCGGCGGCCGAGGGCTTGACGGCACCGCGGGTCAGCAGCCGGAAGCTGGGCGCGGGGCTGGAAGCCGCTTGCGGCAGATGGCGCGAGGGGCGCGGCGTATCCCCGCTACGCAGGCGGAGGAATTCCTTGACCTTGCGGTCCTCCAGGGAATGGAAGGACACGACGGCCAGCCTTCCGCCGGGGGCGAGCAGGGATTCGGCGGCGGCCAGACCGCGGTCGATTTCGCCCAACTCGTCGTTGACCGCGATGCGCAACGCTTGGAAGGTGCGGGTGGCGGGGTCGATGCCGTCGCCGCTTTTGCGCACGCAGCGTCGGACCAGTTCGGCCAACTGCGCGGTGCGGGCGAAGGGGGTGCTCCGGCGGGCCTCGGCGATGGCCTGGGCGATGCGCCGCGAGGCGCGTTCCTCGCCGAAGCGATAGATGATGTCGGCCAGTTCGACCTCGGGCAGTTCGTTGACCAGATCGGCGGCCGAAGGGCCGTCCCTCTCCATGCGCATGTCGAGCGGCCCGTCGGTGCGGAAGGAGAAGCCGCGTTCCGCCTCGTCGATCTGCATGGAGGAAACCCCCAAGTCCATGGCAACGCCGTCGACCCGGTTAACCCCGGCGGCGCCCAGCAACTCGCGCATGTCGCCATAGCGGCCCTGAAGGACGGCGAAGCGGCCCGGGAATTCCTTGGCCATCTCCTGGCCGCGGGCCACCGCATCCGGATCGCGGTCGATGCCCCAGACGGTGCAGCGGCCGGCCGCCCGCAGCAGGGCGCGGGAATAACCGCCGGCACCAAAGGTGGCGTCTACGTAAATGCCCTGGTCGCGGGGAGCCAGGGCATCCAGGACCTCCTGGAGGAGCACGGGGACGTGGGGTTGGGGCGCCATCTCAGCCCTCCTCCCCGTCCGAGCCGTCGGGCCGGCGCAGCTTGAAGGTAGCGCCGCGGGACCGGGCCCGTTCGAAGGCCTGGCGGCGATGGGTCTCGTAGACGGCGGGTTCCCAGATCTGGAAGCGGGTGCCGCGTCCGACGAACAGGGCCTCGCCGTCGATGCCGGCATGGTCGGCCAGTTCCTTGGGCAGGACGATGCGGCCTTCCGGGTCGAAGGGTAGCGGATGGGCATTCTCCAGCAGGATGGCGGCCAGGTCGTCCTGTTCATCGGAGAACATGTCCAGGTCCTCCAGGCTGGAAGACAGCCGCTGCAGGAAGGCTTCGTCGCAAGCCTCAAGGGCCGGGACCTTGAACAGGGGATAAGCGTAGAGGCCGGAAAAGGACGCCCCGCCCGCCGCCGACGCCGGGGCGAGGGCGTCGCGGAAGGGCTTGGGCACGGAAACCCGTCCCTTCTTGTCGATCTTGTTCAGGTGCCTGCCGACCAGCAGCGCCATTGAGGCCCCCGCCTGCCCTGTTCATCCGCCGTCCCGGACCCGCTCCTGGACGCCGCAAACCCCCACGGATGCTCTTGATGGGTAGAATTGGGATATCATGGGCAAATGTGGGCGTCAATGGGACATACTGGTCTCATCTGGGTTAAGAAAGCGTTAGCGGATTAACCGTCACCCTAAGCCCGCCAGGTCCTTGTCTCTATATGTTGTGCAATAGAAGCATATACGCCCAACATATTGATTGAGATCGATAGTGGTGCGGGGACGTGTTAACCAAGCCGGCTTGCATCCGCGGCCAAGGAAAGGGGCGAAGCGACTAACAATGCGAGGCTGAATGTGCTCGAGACCGTCCGAATCGCCGCCCGGCGGCCCGGCCTCGGATAATGTGAAATATAAGCATAATCGTGCTAGTGGCGCGCTTCACCTTAAGTGAAGGGCGCCACCCAGCCCGAGCGGCGTTTGAGCCAGCCGGAGCCGGAGGCGAAGGCCTCGCGTCGAATCTAGAGGCACCCGTCATTTTAGATGATGGGTGCCACTAGCCACGATTCTAGACGCGGCTAGCCGCTGCTCATCACCCAAAGAACCGTCGGACGGAAGGGGGGGCGTCTTTGGTGGCTGTGCCTGAAAGGGCGAGCCCGTCGCCGCAGGTTGCCGCGGCGGAAAGAAGCGGCGCCGCGTCTGGTCGACGCGGCGCCGTTCTGGGTCGTGACTTAGCGAGCCTGCTGGGGCGCGGGAGCCCAAGGGGCCGGCGCGCCGGGAGCGGCGGGCATCGGGTAGCCGGGGCCGCCCG
>JAMOBD010000023.1 GCA_039908345.1 Magnetospirillum sp. WYHS-4 | reverse complement strand
GCAAGCCGTCGACTTGGCGCAGCGCGCGCTGCGCCGCGCCCCCGACGACGCGGCGGCGCACCGCCTGCTGGGGCTCGCCTGGATGCGCCTGTTCGATCGTGGACGGGCCGTCCTGCACTTGAACCGCTGCCTGGAGATCGCCCCCGGCGATGCCGAGGCCGCCGTCGCCCTTGCCACTCTCGAGGAGCGGCCGGTTTCCCTGCCCGCCGACTTCGTCCGCTGCCTGTTCGACGAGTTCTCGGAACGCTACGACGATCACATGCGCCGCCGCCTGCGCTACAAGGGGCCCGAACATGTTCTCGATGCGCTGCGGCGCACGGGCGGCTTGGAGCCGGGCTTGTACGACGTCCTGGACCTCGGCTGCGGCACCGGGCTGTCGGGCGAGGCGATTCGCCCCTTCGCCCGCCGCCTGGAAGGCATCGACGTCTCGGCCGGTATGGTCGCCAAGGCCCGCGAACGCGGCATCTACGACGCCTTGGCGGTCGCCGACATGCTGGCCGCCCTCGGGGCGGCGGCCCGCTGGGACCTGATCCTGGCGGTGGACGCCCTGGTCTACGTCGGCGATCTGGGCCCGGTCCTGGCGGCGGTGGCCCAGGCTCTCCGCCCCCACGGCCGCTTCGCCGGCACGGTGGAGGAATCCGCCGGCCCCGACCTGGAACTCAAGCCGACCAGGCGCTTCGGCCATGCTCGCGGGCACGTGGAACGCACAGTCGCCGCCGCCGGTCTGCGCCTGGCCTGCCTGGAATCCGCCAGCTACCGGGAAGAGAAGCTGGTCCCCGTCCCGTCCCTGATCTTCGTCGCCGTCAAGGAAGCCTGACGCCTACCGCTTGTCCTTCGCGGGGGCTTCCTTTTCCTTCTCCTTTTCCTTGGCGGCGGGTTTGGGCGGCGGGGGCGGAACGTCTTCCTCCTCCACCTTCTCCTTGCCCTTCTTCGGCTTTTCCGCCAGGCCGGCCTTGGCGTTCAGCCAGACGGTGCAGATCTTCACCCAGTTGTCGACCGAATCGCTGCGCGCCGTGCCCATCTCGGGCACCGTGTTGCAATAGACGTTGAGCGCCTGCCCGCTGCGGCCCGCCTGTTCGGCGGCGGCGGGCAGGGCGAAGGCCGCCATGCCGGCGGCGGCAATCAAGGAAAGAGTTTTCCTCATGGATGCACCTCTCTCATAGGGTGGGCGCATCATACAGGCTTTACCAGCACATGTCTCTTCTTGCCTGCGGACAGTTTCGCCGATCCATCGGCCTGCAGATCCGCCAGCGTGATGGACTGTGTCTCGCCGGTCACCGGCGCATCGTTGAGCTTGGCGCCGCCGCCCTTGATCAGGCGGCGCGACTCGCCGCCCGAAGCCGCCAGGCCGGCGCGATGGAACAGCATGAAGGCGGGGATGCCGGCTATCAGTTCGGCGCGCGGCACCTCGAGGGTGGGCAGGCCTTCGGCCGTCACGCCCTCCTCGAAGGTCTTGCGGGCGGTTTCGGCCGCCTCGCGGGCCGCGTCGTCGCCGTGGCAGAGCCGGGTCGCCTCGGTGGCCAGGACCTTCTTGGCCTCGTTGATTTCCGCCCCGCCCAGGGACTCCAGGCGGGCGATCTCGCCCAGGGGCAGATCGGTGAACAGCCTGAGAAAGCGGCCCACGTCGGCGTCCTCGGTGTTGCGCCAGTACTGCCAGTAGTCGTAGGGGCTCAGCATGTCGGCGTTCAGCCAGACGGCGCCTGCCGCCGTCTTGCCCATCTTGGCGCCCGAGGCGGTGGTGAGCAGCGGCGTGGTCAGGCCGAAGAGCTGGCGGTCGTCCACCCGCCGGCCCAGTTCGACGCCGTTGACGATGTTGCCCCACTGGTCGGAACCGCCCATTTGCAGCACGCAGCCGTGGCGCTTGGCCAGTTCGACGAAGTCGTAGGCCTGGAGGATCATGTAGTTGAATTCCAGGAAGGTGAGCGGCTGTTCGCGTTCCAGGCGCAGCTTGACCGAGTCGTAGGTCAGCATGCGGTTGATGGTGAAATGCCGCCCATAGTCGCGCAGGAAGCCGACGTAGTGCAGGCCGTCCAGCCAGTCGGCGTTGTTGACCATCACCGCGTCGGTGGGCCCGTCGCCGAACTTGAGGAACTTGGCGAAGACCTGGCGGATGCCCGCCATGTTGCAGGCGATGTCGGCATCGGTGAGCATCTTGCGGGCTTCGTCCTTGCCCGACGGGTCGCCCACCTTGGTGGTGCCGCCGCCCATCAGGACGATGGGCTTGTGCCCGGCTTGTTGGAAGCGGCGCAGCAGCATGATCGAGACCATGGAGCCCACGTGCAGGCTGGGCGCCGTGCAGTCGAAGCCGATATAGGCGACGATGGGCCCCTTGGCCGCCAGTTCGTCCAGGGCTTCCATGTCGGTGCACTGGTGGACGAAGCCGCGCTCGGTGACGGTGCGCAGGAATTCGGAACGGTGGGTGGTCATGGCCGTCTCTTCCAAAAAGGCATGGAACGCCGCTAGTTAGCACGAAGCCCGCCGGGACCCTAGCGGAAATCCGCCCTTTCGCCCCCAGCGAATTTTCCATCAAACGATTGACTGAAATTCTCAGACGCCGAATATGTCCGTCGACTCAATCCCATAGCCGGGAGACTCCAAAGCATGCCCACCGCCCTCGGCCTGATGAGCGGCACGTCGCTGGACGGCATCGATGCGGCGATCCTGGTCACCGATGGGGAACGGATCGAAGCCTTCGGGCCGGCGCTGACCCTGCCTTACGAACCGGCCTTCCGCGATCGCCTGCGCGCCTGCCTGGGCACCAGGGGCGATGGCGCGGTGGAGCGGGAATTGACGATCCGCCACGCCCTGGCCGTCAAGCGTCTGGCCGCCGACTGGGGCCGGCCGGTGGACATCGTCGGCTTCCATGGCCAGACGGTGCTGCACCGGCCGAAGGACGGCATCACCGTGCAGATGGGCGACGGGGCCCTGCTGGCCCGCGAGACCGGGATTCCGGTGGTCGGCGACTTCCGTTCGGCCGACGTGGCGGCGGGCGGCGAAGGGGCGCCGCTGGTGCCCCTTTATCACGCCGCCTTGGCCCGCGACCTGGACAAGCCCTTGGCGGTGCTCAATCTGGGTGGCGTCGGCAACGTCACCTTCCTGGGCCGGGACGGCGGCTTGCTGGCCTTCGACACCGGGCCCGGCAACGCCTTGCTGGACGACTGGGTCCGCACCCACAAGGGCATGCCCTGCGACGTGGACGGCAAGCTCGCCTTGGCGGGCCGGGCCGACGCCTTCACCCTGGTCGACCTGTTCGCCCATCCCTTCTTCCGCCGCAAGCCGCCCAAGTCCCTGGACCGCGACGACTTAGCCGCCGCGCTCGATACCGTGGCCCGGCTGTCGCCGGCCGACGGGGCGGCCACGCTGACCGGCTTCACCGCGGGCGCGGTGGGGCGCGCCGTCGAATGGCTGCCCGAGGAACCCCGGCGCTGGCTGGTCTGCGGCGGCGGACGGCGCAATCCGGCGCTGATGGCGGCCCTGGTCCAGGCCCTGGAAGTCCCGGTCGATCCGGTGGAGGCGGTCGGCTGGCAAGGCGACGCCCTGGAGGCCCAGGCCTTCGCGTTCCTCGCCGTACGCTCGACGCGGGGCTTGGCGCTCAGCCTGCCGACCACCACCGGGGTGGCGCGCCCGATGCCCGGCGGAACCCTCTACAGGCCTTGACGAAACTCTGCCATAATTCGCTCCCTCGCGAGGTAAGGAGGTCCGATTTGCGGACGGTGGCACGCATCCTGTTGACGGCTTTCCTGGCGGCCGCGCTGGCGGGGCCGGCCGCGCTGCTGCCGTCGGAAGCCGCGGCGGCCAAGGGTGGCGCCAAGAGTTCCGGCAAGCCGGCCAGCGCCAAGACGACGGCGCCCAAGCAGAAGAAGACCAAGGACAAGGACGGCCGCTACAAGGGCGGGCAGCCGCCGCCGCGCCCGGCACCCGGCTACGGCCCGACCACGGATGCCGCCATCAAGGCGGTGCGGCACCGCAAGGAGACGCGCGCCAGGATGGAAGCCAAGGCCAAGGAACAGGGGCCGGAGGCCGAGGCCGCCGCCAAGACCCTGGGCATGGCCGACCGGCGGACCGAGACGGTGTTGGCCCCGGTGCGGCGGGAAGTCGGCGAGGAGAAGTTCGGCCTCGCCTACGATGGGCTGCGGCGCATGGCGCGCGGCCAGATTCCGCCCCCCGAGGGCGCGGCCCCCGCCCAGCCGGCCCCGCCGCCCGAACCGCCCAAAGACGGCAAGCCCGATCCAGAAGCGGCGATCAAGGCCCAGGCCGAGGATATGGCCCGGACGGCGATCCAGGCCCAAGCCCAGGTCATGCTGGGTGACCTGTTCATGGACGGCAAGGGCGTGGCCAAGAGCTATTCCCAGGCCCGTATCTGGTTCCTGCGTGCCGCCAAGCTAGGCAATACGGATGCTGCCTACCGCTTGGCCCTGATGGCCGAAACCGGTCTCGGCGTGCCGCGTAGCGGCGGACAGGCCGTGGAATGGTATGAGGTCGCCGCCGAAGGCGGAAACCTGCCGGCCATGCTGCGGCTCGCCAAGGCCCATCGCCACGGCGAACTGGAACTGCGCCAGAACGTCGCCCCGGCCCTCGACTGGTACCGGGAGGCGGCTGCCCAAGGCAGCGACGAGGCCCGTCAGGCGGTGACGCAACTGGAGGTCAATAAGCCTTCACCCGATTCCTCGCTGGCCGAGGCCGCCGCCCGTGCCGGACGCGACCTGGGCGGAGCCATGCAACAGGCCGCCGCCGGATTCGCCACCGCGTTGCAGGGTGCCAGGACGCCGGAGGGAAACCCGACCGGCGAAGCGCTGGGCGATGCCCTGGGCAAAGCCATGGGCGAGGCCATGGGCGAGGTGCTGGGCCGCATGGCCCAGGCGATGGTGGAAGGATTGGGCGGCGCCCTGGCGGAGGACCGCGCCTCCCTGCTCGACGATCCGGAGACGCCGGACGAGGCCTTCACCGCCTTCGTCGCCCGCTATCTGGTCCTGCATCGGGCCAAGGATCTGGCGGGAGTGAAGTCCCTGTTCCATCCCGCCAGCATGGCCTGCGTCGCCGACGCCAACCTTGCCGACTACGACGCTCTGCTGCAAGCGCGCCTGGAGCAGTCCCTGGGGACGGGGGACCCCGTCCTCCAGCGCCACAAGGTGGCCGAGGACGGCCCCTTGCCCTTCGCCGGATTCATGGACTATCCGCGCCGGCCGACTCATTACGTCGCCATGAACCTGGAATCGGCGGATGGTCGCAAGATTCCCTTCAGCAGCGCCTTGATTCGGGAAGGCGAGCAGTGGTCCTTCGTCTTCCCCTGCCTGAAGCCCCATGCCCTGGACTGGCTGCGGCGGAGCCGGACCGGCGCCCCGGCCGCCGAAGTTCCGGCTCCGGTGCCGGCCAAGGGCCCGACCCGCCTCGATCCCGCGCCGAAGAAGCAGGATGAGCCGACGCGTGGCGTCCCCATGGAATTCCCGCCGGCCGGCAAGGCCCTGGTCGATCGCCTGCTGGTTCTCATCCGCGCCAAGGACACCCGCGGCCTGGACGACCTCATGCATCCGATGGCGCGGGCCTGCGTCAACGCCAAGACGGCTCCATTTTTCGCCTTTCTCGACGAGACCCTGGTCGGCATCGATCTCGGTCAGCCCCACGAGGTGGCGACCTTCGCCGTGGCCCCCGGCTATTCCGGGACCGCCTACCGCCCGACGCCTACCCACGAGGTCTATATCAAGTACGGCTTCACCACCTTCGACGGCGGCAAGGGCAAGAGCTGGAACGGCGTCTCCCTCTTTCTGGTCGAAGCCGAAGGGCGCTGGAACACGGTTCCCCCCTGTCCCACCGAGGAGCATCTGTCCATGTTGCCCATGCTCCGCGCCCTTTACGAAGGCATGAAGTCGGGCAAGGTCAAGTAACCGATGCCGGTGGAAGCCAAGATCTGCGGCCTGAGGACGCCGGAGGCGGTCGCGGCCGCCGTCGAGGGCGGAGCCCGCTACCTGGGCTTCGTCTTCTTCTCCCGCTCGCCCCGCCATGTCGCCCCCACCGAGGCTTCTCGCCTGGCCGCCACCATCCCGCCTTCGGTGAAGAGGGTCGGCCTGGTGGTCGATGCCGACGACGCCGCCTTGGCTGTCCTTTTGCGGGAGTGTCCGCTCGACATCCTGCAACTGCACGGCCGGGAAACGCCGGACCGCGTCCGCCAGGTGCGCGAACGTTTCGGCTTGCCGATCCTCAAGGCGCTCCCCATCTCGGAGGAAGGCGACGTCCGGGCGGCGCGGGCTTACGAGGACGCGGCGGACCTGCTGCTCTTCGATGCCAAGCCGCCCCGCGGCGCCACCCGTCCGGGGGGCAACGCCCTGGCCTTCGACTGGACCCTGCTGGCGGGGACGGTCTGGCGCCGGCCCTGGCTGCTGGCCGGCGGGCTGGAGCCCGGCAACGTGGCCGAGGCGGTGCGCCTGAGCGGCGCCCGCGCGGTGGATGTGTCGTCGGGGGTGGAAGACGCCCCCGGCATCAAGAACCCGGCCAGGATACGCGCCTTCCTGGATGCGGTTCGCGCCATTCCGTAAGGGAGTTTCCGATGTCCGATCTCGCCAAGACCGACGACCTGTTCTTTTGCCGTGCCGGAATGGACCGGGGACGGGTGGTAGGGCTGGTCGGCGAGGCCCTGGCACGCGCTGACGACGGCGAGTTGTTCCTTGAATACCGGCAATCGGAAAGCCTGGTCTTCGACGACGGCCGGCTGAAAAGCGCCTCCTTCGACACCGCGCAGGGCTTCGGCCTCCGGGCGGTGGCGGGCGAGGCCACGGGCTACGCCCATGCTTCCGAACTGTCGGAAGACGCCATCCGCCGCGCCGGGGCGACCGTGAAGGCGGTCCAGGGCGGGGGCGGGGGCAGCTTCGCCGCGCCGCCGGCCGGAACCAACCGCAGCCTCTACGTCGACGACAATCCGCTTGCCCTGGTCGACTTCGCCGACAAGGTTGCGCTGCTAGGCGAGATGGACGCCTACGCCCGGTCGCGGGATTCCCGCGTTCGGCAAGTCTCGGCCTCGCTTTCCGGCTCCTGGCAGGCGGTGCAGATTCTCCGGCCCGACGGGCTTCGCGTGGCCGACATCCGGCCGTTGGTGCGGCTCAACGTCTCGGTGGTGGTCGAAAAGGACGGCCGCATGGAATCGGGCGGCCACGGCCTTGGGGGACGGGTGGCCTACGCGGCTTATCTGCGCCCCGAATCCTGGAAGGCGGCGGTCGATGAGGCATTGCGCCAGGCCTTCGTCAATCTGGAGGCCACCCCCGCCCCGGCCGGGGAGATGCCGGTGGTGCTGGGGCCCGGCTGGCCGGGAATCCTGCTGCACGAGGCCATCGGCCACGGCCTGGAAGGGGATTTCAACCGCAAGAAGACATCGGCCTTTGCCGGCCTGCTGGGCCAGCGGGTGGCCTCGCCGGGGGTCACGGTGGTGGATGACGGCACGCTGCCCGACCGGCGCGGCTCGATCACCGTCGACGACGAAGGCACCCCCGGCCACCGCACGGTGCTGATCGAGGACGGCGTCCTCAAGGGCTACATGCAGGACCGGCTGAACGCCCGTCTGATGGGCGCCTCCTCGACCGGCAACGGCCGACGCCAAAGCTATGCCCATGCCCCGGTGCCGCGCATGACCAACACCTATATGCTGGCCGGGCCGCACGACCCGAAGGCGATCCTGGGTTCGGTGAAGCGGGGCCTTTACGCCGTCACCTTCGGCGGCGGGCAGGTGGACATCACGTCGGGCAAGTTCGTCTTTTCCTGCACCGAGGCCTACCTGATCGAGGACGGAAAGGTCGGTGCCCCGGTCAAGGGCGCCACCCTGATCGGCAACGGCCCGGACGTGCTGACCCGGGTGTCGATGATCGGCAACGACCTGGAACTGGACCCCGGCATCGGCACCTGCGGCAAGGACGGGCAGGGCGTGCCGGTGGGAGTCGGCCAGCCGACCTTGAAGCTGGACGGCCTGACGGTGGGCGGAACGGCCGTGTAGAGTCCGATTGTCCCATGGAAGCGACCGCCCTCGCGCCGTGGGGGGGCCGCCGCATCTGTGGCCATCGATATTTCGATGGCTGATGAAATTAACCATTTCCTACCCGTTCGAGCCGAAAAATCGCTCGCGGAAGCCGAAATTGGGATGGTTTGACCCCGGACCTTGGCAAAAATACCCATGCCAGGCCTGTTGTAATTGAATTTAGAATATTATTAATATCACGATGTGAGAGAGAGGGGGTCCGTGACCTCGCGTGTCCGGGCGGTCGTTGGCCGTCCCGCGCTCCCGTTCCGGAAGCCGGCGTCGATCGTCGGCACCTAGGGAAGGAGAGGGTGTGCAGAGAGGGGACCGGCACGTGGTCAGACTGGATTCGCCTTCGGAATCGTCTCGGTATGGGAGTTCGGTATGAGCGCACCGACTGCTGCCTTCAGTGGCACCCCGGACGCAGTGACGTACAACGAGGACATTGTCCGCAAGTTCGTCATCGCGGCCACCTTTTGGGGGGTGATCGGGTTCATCGCTGGCACGTTTATCGCGTCCCAGCTTGCCTTCCCGATCCTTAATCTGGATCTCGAGTGGACGACTTTCGGGCGCCTGCGTCCGGTCCACACTTCCGCCGTCATCTTCGCCTTCGGCGGCAACATCATGTTGGGCACGTCCTTCTACGTGGTCCAGCGCACCTGCCGCGTGCCGCTGTTCGGCGGTCCGGGCCTGGCCAATTTCGTCTTCTGGGGCTTCCAGGCGGTGATCGTCATCGCTGCCCTGGGCTACGTCCTGGGCATCACCCAGGGCAAGGAATACGCCGAGCCCGAGTGGTACGTCGATCTGCTTCTCACCGTCGTGTGGGTGGCCTACCTGGTGGCCTACGCCGGGACCCTGATCGTGCGGCGCGAGAGCCACATCTACGTGGCCAACTGGTTCTACTTGGCCTTCATCCTCACGGTCGCCGTCCTGCACCTGGGCAACAACGTCGCCCTGCCGGTGTCCTTCATGGGGGCCAAGAGCTACATCGCCTGGGCCGGCGTCCGCGACGCCATGACCCAGTGGTGGTACGGCCACAATGCGGTCGGCTTCTTCCTGACCGCCGGCTTCCTGGGCCTGATGTACTACTTCATCCCCAAGCAGGCCGGCCGTCCGGTGTATTCCTACCGGCTGTCGATCATCCACTTCTGGGCTCTGGTGTTCCTGTACATCTGGGCGGGTCCGCACCACCTTCATTACACGGCGCTGCCCGACTGGGCCCAGACCCTTGGCATGACCTTCTCCATCATGCTGTGGATGCCCTCCTGGGGCGGCATGATCAACGGCATCATGACCCTGTCGGGGGCCTGGGAAAAGCTCCGCACCGATCCGGTGTTGCGCTTCCTGGTGACCTCGGTGGCCTTCTATGGCATGAGCACCTTCGAGGGCCCAGCCATGTCGGTCAAGGCGGTCAACAGCCTCAGCCACTACACGGACTGGACCATCGGCCACGTGCACTCCGGTGCGCTCGGCTGGGTGGCCTTCGTCAGCTTCGGCGCCCTCTACTTCCTGGTGCCCAAGCTGTGGGGTCGTGAGCGGCTCTATAGCCTGCGCATGGTGACCTGGCACTTCTGGATCGCCACGGTCGGCATCGTGTTCTATATCACCGCGATGTGGATCTCGGGCATCATGCAGGGCCTGATGTGGCGGGCTTACGACGAACTCGGCTTCCTTCAGTACTCGTTCATCGAGACCGTAGAGGCCATGAAGCCTTACTACATCATCCGCGCGTTCGGCGGTCTGCTCTTCGTGGCCGGCTCGCTGATCATGGTCTACAACTTCATCAAGACCGCCAAGGGCGAGATCCGCAACGAGGCGGCCTTCGAAGAAGTGCCCGTCGCGGCTCGGGCCTAGGGCGAGGAGGTTCACACCATGAAGCACGAAATCTTCGAGAAGAACGTGATCGTCCTCGCGATCGCTATCCTGGTCACCATTTCCATCGGCGGCCTGGTGCAGATCGTTCCCCTGTACACGATGGAGCAGACCATCGAGAAGGTGGATGGCATGCGTCCCTACTCTCCGCTGGAGCAGTTGGGCCGCGACATCTACATCCGCGAGGGCTGCTACACCTGCCACAGCCAGATGGTCCGTCCGTTCCGCGACGAGGCGGAGCGCTACGGCCATTACAGCCTGGCGGCGGAGAGCATGTACGACCATCCGTTCCAGTGGGGGTCCAAGCGTACCGGACCCGATCTGGCCCGTGTGGGCGGCAAGTACTCCAACGAGTGGCACAAAGCCCATCTGGTCAACCCGCGCGCGGTTGTCCCCGGGTCCGTCATGCCGGGATATCCCTTCTTGACCAAGAAGGATCTCCCTTATGACGACATCCAGGCGAAGATGAGCACCCTGCGTGCCGTCGGCGTCCCCTACACCGATCAGCAGATTGCCAACGCCAAGGCCGACATCGTGGCTCAGGCCAACGGCGAGAAGGGCGACTCCAATGCCCTGCTCGCACGTTATCCGAAGGCCAAGGTCGGTGACTTCGACGGCGACCCCAACAAGGTCTCCGAGATGGACGCGCTGGTCGCCTATCTGCAGATGCTGGGGACGCTGGTGGACTTCACCACCTTCAAGCCCGAGCTGGCTCAGAGGTAATCGGAGGATCGGCCGTGACGCTTCAAGAAATCTATCTCTGGGCGCGGGAAGCCTGGGTCGTTTGGATGATGCTGCTGTTTTCCGGCATCATCTTCTGGGCCTTCCGCCCCAAGAACAAGGATCGCTTTGAGCGGAACGGCCTGATCCCTTTCAAGGATGAAAGCAACGGAGGGTGAGTCATGGCGCACGTCGAAAAGGACGCCTTGACGGGTACTGATACCACCGGGCATGAGTGGGACGGCATCAAGGAACTGAATACGCCGCTGCCCCGCTGGTGGATCTATACGTTCTACGCGACCATCGTCTGGTCGATCGGCTACTGGATGGTCTATCCGGCTTGGCCGACCTTCAGCGACTACACCAAGGGCATGTTCGGCTATTCTTCCCGTGCCGAACACGCCCGGGAGATGAAGGACGTCAAGAAGAGCCGCGAAGTCTGGTCGAAGGAATTCGAGAAGAAGACCGTCGACGAGATCGCGGCCGACCGCAAGCTCATGCAGTACGCCATGGCGGGCGGAAAGATGATCTTCGGCGACAACTGCGCGCCCTGCCACGGCTCGGGCGGTTCGGGGGCCAAGGGCTACCCGATTCTGGCCGACAACGACTGGCTGTGGGGCGGTACGCGGGACGCGGTCTACCAGACCATCCGCTTCGGCATCCGCTCCGAGCACAAGGACGCTCGCATCAGCGACATGCCGAAGTATCTGACCGACCAGATCATCAGCAAGGAAGAGGCCGATGCCGTGGCCGATTACGTGCTGACCCTGTCGGGCAGCGGCGGCAAGGCGACGGATGCCGGCAAGAAGGTGTTCGCCGACAACTGCGCCGCCTGCCACGGCGAGGACGGCAAGGGCATGATGGAACTTGGCGGCCCCAGCTTGGCCGACAAGATCTGGCTGCACGTGGAGCCCACCAAGGCGGGCGTCATGGGCCAGCTCACGCTGCCGAAGCAGGGCGTCATGCCGGCCTGGGCCGGTCGCCTGAGCGACGTCGAGATCAAGCAGGTCTCGCTGTACGTCCACTCCCTGGGTGGCGGCAGCAAGTAAGGTACCTGCTGGATGCTTCCATCCCCGCCGCGTGTTCCTCCCGGGCCGCGGCGGGGCTTTTCCTTTCTCTTTTGACATGAGGCAGGACAACGACCGGGATAATGCCCTAGACTCAGTCCGAATGGCTTAACGCGATACGCTCCGGCACATCGGATATCGGTGGGGGACGCCGGGACGCCGCAACGAACAGGACCCTGGAGACACCATGGCTACCGCCAATTCCGCGACTCGCGACGCCACCCCCCCGGCCTCGCGCCAAGCCCAGCTTTACGCCAAGCATCAGAAGATCTATCCCCGCGACGTCAAGGGGATATTCCGGACTGCCAAGACCCTTTCGCTGTGGGCGATGCTGGCGGTCTTCTACGGCACTCCCTGGCTACGCTGGGACCGTGGGGCCGGCGCACCCGACCAGATGGTCCTGATGGACGTGGATGGGCGCCGCGGCTACTTCTTCAACATCGAAATCTGGCCGCAGGAGGTCTACTATTTGACCGGACTGTTGGTTCTGGCCGCCATCGGCCTGTTCTTCGCCACCAGCCTGTTCGGCCGCGTCTGGTGCGGTTTCGCCTGCTTCCAGACCGTCTTCACCGACCTGTTCATCATGGCCGAACGGTTGTTCGAGGGCGATCGCAACCGCCGTCTCGCCCTCGACAAGGGGGCTTGGACGGTCGACAAGATCCTCAGGAAGGGGGCCAAGCACGCCGTCTGGCTGTTCGTTTCGGCCCTGACCGCCTATAGCTTCATCCTTTATTTCAACGATGCCTTCGCCATCACTCGCAACATGATGGACGGGGCTGCCGGTCCCTGGGTCTACGGTACCCTGGGCGGGCTAACCTTCACCACGTACATCTTCGCCGGATTCGCCCGCGAACAAACCTGCATCTACATGTGTCCCTATGCGCGCTTCCAGAGCGCCATGATGGACGAATACTCGATGATCGTCACCTACGAGGCTTGGCGCGGCGAGCCCCGCAGCAACGCCAAGCCGGGGCAGAAGTTCGAGGGGCGCGGCCACTGCGTGGATTGCGGGAGCTGCTACCAGGCTTGTCCGACCGGCGTCGATATCCGCGAGGGCCTGCAGATCGCCTGCATCGGTTGCGCGCTTTGCGTGGACGCCTGCAACAACATCATGGACCGCTTCGGCCTGCCGCGCGGTTTGATCACCTACGACTCCGAGATGAATCAAGTGGCCCGCTCGAAGGGCAATCCCACGACGAATCATCTGCTCCGCATGCGGACCTGGGGCTATGTGGCGATCATGACGGTGGTGACGGGCGTGATGGCCTACGGCATCACCCATCGTTCCACGGAACATGTTTCGGTGATTCGCGACCGCGCGCCGCTGTTCGTCATGCTGTCGGAAGGGGACTTGCGCAACGCCTATACGCTGAAGATCTCCAACAAGGAGCGCAAGGATAAGATCTACGAATTGTCCATCGCCGGCCTAGCCGGCGCGACACTGGGGGCGGTGGGCGAGGAGGAGAGCGGCAAGGCGATGATCGAATTGCCGGCCCGTCCCGACATGGTCAACAGTTTCCGCATCTTCGTTACCGCGCGTCCCGACATCCTGAAAGGAAAGTCGACCGACATGGCGTTCCAGATCAAGGACAAGGCCTCCGGCCAAATCGTCAGTACGGCCACCGTCTTCATGGGGCCTGGACAGTGATGGCCGCCGGACAGCGCCCGCGCGGTTGGTGGTATCCCTGGATATTCGTGGGCGGCATGGCGGTCGTGGTGGCGGTCAACATCTTCATGATGACCATGGCCGTGAAGACCTTTCCCGGCCTGGAGACCCAGGACGCCTACCAGAAGGGGCTGGCCCACAACCAGACGTTGGCCAAGGCTCGCGCTCAGGCGGAACGGGGCTGGACGGCCGAAGTGGTCTTCTCTCCCGATGCCCAGCGCAAGGGCGACCTGACAGCGATCCTTCGCGACCGCGATGGCCGGCCCCTGGATGGATTCCAGGTGGAGGCGACCTTTGTCCGTCCCACGGTCGGCGGCCACGACTTCAAGATCGATCTGGCAGGCAAAGGGGGCGGCGCCTATGCCGCCCCGGTGACGGTGTCCCTGTCGGGACAGTGGATACTCAATCTCGCCGCCCGGCGAGGCGAGGAAACCTTCGAGGACAGTCGCAAAATCAAGGTGCCTTGATCGCCTGTTGGTGTAGTCTGCGGACATGACCACACAGTGCCTTCATTGCAGCCAGGATATTCCACCTTCCCAGGGGGGTGAATTCTGCTGCCATGGCTGCGAGGCGGCCTATCACTTGGTCCGAGGACTGGGGCTGGAGGGATACTATGCGAGGCGTTGCGTCGATCCCGCCCAGCGGCCGCTCCGGCCCGAGGATGGCGGGGCGCCTATCGACTACGGCACCCATGTCCATGAAGACGAAGGGGGAATCCAGGGCCTCAACCTGATGGTCGAGGGACTGCATTGCGCCGCCTGCGTCTGGCTGATCGAATCCATCCTGTCGCGCCAGCCCGGTGTGGTGACCGCCAGGGTCAACATGACCACCCGCCGCTTGGTTCTCAAGTGGCGCAAGGGCGAGGCGGAAGCCGACGCCCTGGTGGGGGCGGTCAATGGGGTGGGCTACCGTCTCGTGCCTTTCGACCCCGGCGTGATGGACCGGGAGAATGCCCGCCAGGAGAAGGAATTGCTGCGCGCCATGGCGGTGGCAGGCTTCGTCGCGGGCAACGTGATGCTGTTTTCGGTCTCGGTCTGGGCCGGGCATGTCTCGGGCATGGGGCAAGCGACCCGCGACTTGATGCACTGGCTGTCGGCCCTCATCACCCTGCCGGCCATCGCCTATGCGGGGCGGCCCTTCTTCCACTCCGCCCTGGCGGCGCTCCGGCACCTTCGCACCAACATGGACGTGCCGATCTCCGTCGGCGTTCTGCTGACGGCCGGCATGAGCCTGTGGGAGACGGTGCGGGGCGGCCCCCATGCCTATTTCGATTCGGCGATCATGCTGCTGTTCTTCCTGCTGATCGGTCGCTACCTGGACCGGCGGGCGCGGGGGCGGGCGCGGGCCTCGGCGGAACATCTGCTCACCCTGTCCGCCCTGGCGGTGACCGTGATCGACGAGGAAGGCCGGCGCCACATGCTGCCTCCGGCTCGAGTCAAGGCGGGCATGACGGTCCTGGCGGTGGCCGGAGACCGCATCGGGGTCGACGGCACCGTGATCGCCGGGCGGAGCGACATCGACACCAGCCTGATTTCGGGCGAGACCCTGCCCCAGCCGGTGGAAGCGGGCAGCCGGGTTTTCGCCGGGACGCTGAACCTGTCGGGCCCCTTGACCTTGCGGGTGGATGCGGTGGGCGAAGGCACGCTGCTGGCCGAAATCGTCCGCCTGATGGAAGCGGCCGAACAGGGGCGCGCCAAATACGTCGCCCTGGCCGACCGGGTGGCGCGGTTCTATGCCCCGGTGGTTCATCTTCTTGCGCTCTGCACCTTCCTGGCCTGGGTTTTCGGGGGTGGCATGGCATGGCAGGAAGCCCTGCTGATCGCCGCCGCCGTGCTTATCATCACCTGTCCCTGCGCGCTGGCGCTGGCGGTACCGGTGGTGCAGGTGGTGGCTTCCGGGCGTCTGCTGCGCCAGGGCATCCTGGTCAAGTCGGGATCGGCCCTGGAACGCCTGGCCCGCACCGATACCGTAGTCTTCGACAAGACCGGCACCCTGACCCTGGGGAGGGCCGAGCCCATCGCCCTGGACGGCCTGCCGCCCGACGACCTGCGCTTGGCTACGGCCATGGCGGGAGCCAGCCGCCATCCGCTGGCCCGCGCGCTGGTCAAGGCGATGCCGGGCGTCCCGGTGGCGGCGGGGGTGGAGGAAATTCCCGGCCGCGGGCTCAGGCTGGGCGACGTCCGCCTGGGCAGCCGGGCCTGGATCGGGGCGCCGGAAGCGGCGGGCGAGATCGAGGGGCCGGAACTCTGGCTCCATAGGCCCGGCACGGCGCCGCTCCGTATCGCCTTTTGCGATCCGCTCCGGTCCGACGCGGCGGCGACGGTGGCGGCCTTGAAGGCGGCCGGATGCCGTGTCGCCCTGCTGTCCGGCGACCGTGCCCCGGTGGTCGAGGCGGCGGCGCGGGAAGCGGGCATCGAGGACTGGCGGGCCGCCATGGCCCCGGCCGACAAATGCAAGGTTCTGGACGACCTGCGGGCCGAGGGGCGCAACGTCTTGATGGTTGGCGACGGGCTCAACGACGCGCCCGCCCTGGCGGCGGCCGACGTCTCGCTGTCGCCCTCGACGGCGGTGGATGTCAGCCAGACGGCGGCCGATGCCATCTTCCAGGGCCAGCGCCTGGGATCGGTGGCCGAGGTGGTCGCGGTGGCTCGCTTGGCCGACCGTCTGGTGAAGCAGAACTTCGCCATGGCTTTCGTCTATAATGTGGTCACGGTGCCGATGGCCATGGCGGGCTTGGTGACGCCTTTGATCGCCGCCGCCGCCATGTCCGGCTCCAGCCTATTGGTGATCGTCAATGCGCTCCGCCTGGGGCGGAGGAGGGCATAATGGACTCGCTGCTGATCCTGATTCCGGCGGCCCTATTCCTTGGGTTGGTGGGTCTGGTGGCCTTCCTCTGGGCCCTCAGGTCCGGGCAGTTCGAGGATCTGGACGGGTCCGCCCACCGCATCCTGTTCGACGACGACAAGCCCCTGCCGCCGCCGGGAAACTAAGGGAGGCCATGTCATGAGCGCCCAATCCGCCAAGACCGCCGAGGGCCGCGTCACCGTTCCCGCGCTCCGTGCCCGCAAGGGGGCGGAGCCTATCGTGGTGCTGACCGCCTACACCACCCCCATGGCCCGCCTGCTCGATTCCCATGTGGATGTCCTCCTGGTCGGGGATTCGCTGGGCATGGTGCTCTATGGCCTGCCATCCACCTTGCCGGTGACCCTGGACATGATGATCGCCCACGGCGCCGCCGTCGTGCGGGGGGCGAGGAAGGCCTGCGTGGTGGTGGACATGCCTTTCGGCTCCTACCAGGAAAGCCCCGAACTGGCCTTCCGCAACTGTGCCCGCGTGCTGGCCGAGACCGGCGCCCAGGCGGTCAAGCTGGAAGGCGGCCTGGCCCTGGCTCCCACCATCCGTTTCCTGGTCGAACGCGGAATTCCGGTCATGGGCCATGTCGGGCTGCTGCCCCAGTCGGTGAACGTGGCCGGCGGGTTCCGCGCTCACGGCCGCACGCCCGAGGAAGCCCGGCGCATCCAGGCCGATGCCGGCGCCGTCGCGGCGGCCGGGGTCTTCAGCCTGGTGATCGAGGGGGTGGTCGAAAGCCTGGCGAGGGCCGTCACGCTCAAGGTCCCGGTGCCGACCATCGGCATCGGCGCCTCGGTGGCCTGCGATGGCCAAGTGCTGGTCGCCGAGGACGTCCTGGGCCTGTTCCAGGACTTCACGCCGCGCTTCGTCAAGCGCTATGCGGAACTGGGGCCGGTCATCGAGCAGGCCGCCGCCGCCTATGGGGCCGACGTGCGGGCCCGGCGCTTTCCGGAGGCGGAACATTGTTTCGGTACCAAGGCGCCGCCCAAGCCCAAGGCGCCGCGCAAGCCCAAGGGGAAGAAGAAGCCATGATCGTGGTGCGGACGGTGGCGGAACTGCGTGGCCAGATACAGGCCTGGCGGCGCGAGGGGGGGCGGATCGGCCTGGTGCCCACCATGGGGGCGCTGCACGAGGGCCACCTGTCGCTGGTGCGCCGGGCGCGCGCCGAAGGCTGCACCAAGGTGGCGGCCACGGTGTTCGTCAATCCCAAGCAGTTCGGCCCTAACGAGGACTTCCAGGTCTACCCCCGCGACGAGGCGGGGGACGCCGCCAAGCTGGAAAGCGTGGACACCGACCTGATGTTCGTCCCCCGGGTTTCCGAGATGTACCCGGAAGGGGCGGTGACCCTGATTTCGGTGCCGGGCCTGGGCGACCTGCTGGAAGGCGAGTTCCGGCCCGGGTTCTTCTCCGGGGTGGCGACCGTGGTCGCCAAGCTGCTGCTCCAGGCCTTGCCCGATGTGGCCGTGTTCGGTGAGAAGGACTACCAGCAACTCCAAGTGATCCGCCGCCTGGTCCGCGATCTGGATATCCCGGTCGAGGTGGTGGGCGGGGAAACCCTGCGCGAGCCCGACGGTCTGGCCATGTCGTCGCGCAACGCCTACCTGACGCCCGAGGAACGGCGCATCGCTCCGGCCCTCAACCGGACCCTGAAGGGCGTCGCCGAACGCATCCAGGGCGGGGGCGGCTGCACCCAGGCGGAGGACTGGGCGCGGGGCGAACTGCTGGCGGCGGGGTTTAGGAAGGTCGATTACGTGACCATCCGGGACGCCGAAACCCTGACCGGGCCGTCGGTCGGCCGTCCGGTCCGCATCCTGGCGGCGGCCTGTCTGGGCAAGGCCCGCCTGATCGACAACATTTCCGCCTGAAAATGAAAAGGGCCCCTGGGAAACGGGGGCCCTTTCCGGTTCGATCGGTAGATGCCTACTTCTTCTCGGGCGCCGCCGGAGCGGCCGGGGCCGCATACGGATAATAGGGAGCGCCCCACGGGCCGCCGTAGTAGGGATAGCCGCCCCAGCCGCCATAGGGATAGCCGTAGTACGGATAGCCGTAGCCATGGCCGTACCCGGAACCCGAGCCGCGGAAGCTCATGTTGAAATCGCCGAAGCCGTTGCCGTCGAAGGGACCGCCGCTCCAGGGGCCGCCGCCCCAGGGGCCCCAGCCCCACCAAGCCTTGGCGTCGCCGGCCGACAGCGCGGCGGCACCGATCACCGCGGTGATCGCGAGAGTCTTGAGAAGTTTCTTCATGATAACCCCCTGAGGTCTTAATGATGCCCACTGGGACATCAAGTCATGAACATTAGACATCACTAATTTAACTCAAGGGAGTCGCTTCGGTCAAGAGCGGACTGAACCGAGTGTCGCCGACGGCCGCCTGCGCAACCTGCGCAATCGCATTGCCCACCACGAACCCATTCTGGCCCGCAACCTTGCTGAAGACCATCAGGTGATTCTGGACGTCATCGGATGGATCTGTCGGGATACCGTTGCCTGGGTGCCCGCGAACAGTCGCTTTAGTCAGGCGCTGGACGTCTTCCGCTCAGCCTCGGGTACGGGCTTGCCCCCTTAGGCGCACCAGGGTCCAGAGGCTCCAGAGGGTATAGACCGTGGCGCCGATGCCGGCGGCGACGAAGAAGGGGTAGAGAAATCCCAGCCAGGTCACCGGGGCCAGCAGATAGATGCCGTCCTCCAGTTCGAACCCCAGGAATCCGGGATAGCCGCAAGCCTGGCCGTCGGCTAGGTCCTGGGCCTTGTCTATCCCCAGGTTGATGAACATCGAGATCACCGCCGAGACGGTGCCGGCGGCGCCCAGGACGATGGTCCAGACTCCCAGGTCGGAATCCCGAAAGCCGATGCCCATGCACAGGAACAGGGCGCCGTAGCTGCCGGCGCCCGACAGGTAGTCCAGGTAATAGCCGAGCTTCGACTTGCGCCCGGTCTGGCGCGCCAGTTCGCCGTCGAAGTGGTCGAGGAAGCGGGCCAGCACGAAGATGCCGGCGCCCCAGTTGGCGAGCAAAGGATCGCCCACGGCCAGCAGGCCGGCACCGGCCCAGGCCACCAGAAGGGTGAAGACGGTCACCTGGTTGGGGGTGACCGGGGTCTTGGCCAGCGGGCGCACCAGGATGCTGGCGAGGCGCTGGTCCCAGGGAGGTCCTTGCATGGTCATGGCGAAGCTGTGGCCGGCCGCGCTTGCGATGTCAAGGGGAGGGGAGCTATAACGGCCATTCTCCCCCGAAAAAGAACGGAACCCGCCCGTTGCTCGACCGACTTGCCGAAAGCTATCGCCGCTTCCTCGCCGCCTGGGTGGACGCCATGCGGCGGGGCGCCCCCTTGGTGGCGGCGTTGGCGATTCTGTCGGCTTTGGCCGCCGGCGGATACGTGGCGACTCATTTGCGCATCAACACCGATACCTCGGACATGCTGTCGCCGGATCTGGAATTCCGTCGCAACAGCCGTGCCCTGTCGGAAGCCTTTCCCCAGTTTTCCGACAATATCGCGGTGGCTGTCGAAGGCGTCACGCCGGATCTGGCCGACGACGCGGCGCTTCGCCTGGTCGATGCCCTCAGCGCCAAGCCGGCCCTGTTCCGGGACGTCTACGATCTGGCGGGCGATCCGTTCTTCCGGCGCAACGGCCTGCTTTACAAGGATGAAAAGGAACTGGCCGACCTGGGCGACCGCCTGGCGGCGGCCCAGCCCTTCCTGGGGGCATTGTGGAAGGATCCATCCCTGCGCGGGCTGGCGCACCTGCTTGGCTTGGCGGTGGACGAGGCCGCGGGGGGGGGTGGCGATTTGCCCCTGGAACTGGGCCGGATGCTGGATTCCCTCGCGGAAGTGGCGGAGGCCCGCAACCGGGGCGAATTCCTGCCCCTGTCCTGGCGGGACATGATGGAAGGCGAGGCTGCGGCCAAGGATCGACGGCGCGTCTTCGTGGTTCGGCCGGCGCTCGATTTCGGCTCCCTCCAGCCGGCGTCCGATGCCATCGACGCCATCCGCGAGACCGCCCGCGACCTGGGGATGACGGCCGAGAACGGCCTGCGGGTCCGCCTTACCGGCTCGGCCGCCTTGGCCCAGGAGGAATTGAAAAGCGTGGCGGACGGGACCGGCCTGTCCAACCTGCTGGCGATCCTGGTGGTCGTGGTGCTGCTGCGCATCGGTTTGCGGTCGACGCGGCTGGTGGCGGTTTCCCTGTTCAGCCTGATGGTCGGATTGGCCTGGTCGAGCGCCATCGGCCTGTTCCTGGTCGGGCAGTTCAACCTGCTGTCGGTCGCCTTCGCGGTGCTGTTCATCGGCCTCAGCGACGACTTCGGGAACCACTTCGTTCTTCACTACCGGGAACAGATCGATGCCGGCCATGGCCATTCCGTCGCCTTGCGGGAAACGGCCGCCAGCGTCGGCGGCTCGCTGGCGCTTTGCGCCCTGAGCGCCGCCATCGCCTTCTTCTCCTTCCTGCCCACAGACTATCGGGGATTGGCCGAACTGGGGCTGATCGCGGGAACGAGCATGTTCGTGGCCCTGATCGCCAACATGACGGTCCTGCCGGCCTTCCTGACTCTCCTTCCTCTCGGCCCGCAGCACGCGGTGCCGACGGGCGAGGAGACCGATCCCTTGCAGGCCTTCGTCTGCCGCCATGCCCGCCCCCTCGCCTGGGGGGCCGGAATCCTGGGGCTCCTGAGCCTGCTGACCCTTCCCTGGGCGCGCTTCGATTTCGATCCGCTCAACCTCCAGAATCCCCGCGGCGAGGCCATACGGACCCTGTTCGACATGATGGCAGACGGCAATCCCGGCCCCTATTCCATCACGGTCCTGGCTAAGAATCTGGCGGAAGCGGACGGCATCGCGGCGAAACTGAAGGGGCTTGCCCAGGTCGAGAGCGCGCGCACCCTTTCCGACTACGTGCCGCGCGACCAGGACCGGAAGCTGGAGACGCTGGAAGCGATGGCGATGTTCCTGCTGCCGGCCCTTACCGACGAAGGCCGCAAGCCGCCGCCGTCGGACGAGGAACGCGCCCAGGCCTTCGCCGACATCAAGGGCCGGATGGACCGTCTGGCCGGGACGCCGCTGGAGACGGCGGGGGCGCGGCTGCGGCGCGCCCTGGAAGCGGGCGGGGAGGCCGAACTTGAACGCCTGTGGCTGTCCGGATTGCCGGGGCGCCTGGAGGCCTTGCGCCGCGCCCTGGCGGCCGGCCCCGTGGTCATGGCCGATCTTCCGCCCGGCTTGCGGGCGCGGGAAGTGGCTGCGGACGGGCGGGCGCGGATCACCGTCCAGCCGAAGGAAAGCGGCCGCGATCCCGCCGCCCTGAAGCGCTTCGTGGAAGCGGTGCGGGCCGTCGCGCCGGGGGCGACCGGATCGCCGGTGGTCATCCTGGAAGCGGGCAATACGGTGGTCGGCGCCTTCCGCCAGGCCGCCCTGCTGTCCATGGCGCTGATCGCCATGCTGATCGCCCTGGTGCTTCGCGATCTCCGCGAGACGCTGCTGGTCTTCGCGCCCCTGGTCCTGGCGGCCCTGGTCACCGTCGCGGCGATGGTGGTCCTTGGCATGCCGTTCAATTTCGCCAATATCATCGCCCTGCCGCTGCTGTTCGGCATGGGCGTGGCCGGGGGTATCCATCTGGTGCTCCGGGAACGGCGGGAAAGTTCCATCGCCGGCGTTTTGGGGACCAGCACGCCGCGCGCCGTCTTTTTCAGCACGCTGACGACGGTGGGCGCCTTCGGGGCCCTGGCGGCTTCCGAGCATCCGGGAACCGCCAGCATGGGAATCCTGCTGACGCTGGCCATCACTCTCGTCATGTTGTGCACGGTGTTCGTCCTGCCGGCCCTGATGGTCCTCAGCCCGGCAGCCAAGGCAAGAAACGAAGAGGTTCGCAATCCATGAATTCGGCGACTTCCACCCCTCTGCTGCCCGTCATCCGCCCGCTGTCGCGTCCCGTCTCGCGCCTGCTGGTGAAGCTGCCCTTCACCGCCAACCAGGTGACCGCCGCATCGCTGGTCTTCGGGCTGGCCTGCAACTGGGCCCTGACCCTGGGGACCTGGGAATGGGCGGTGTTCGGCGGCGTGATGATGGTGCTCTGCTACCTGTTCGACAATTCGGACGGCGACGTGGCGCGGGCCAAGAACCAGTGTTCGGAATTCGGCAGGCGCTTCGACAGTTTCGTCGACTGGATCGTGCACGCCAGCTTCTTTCCCTGTCTCGGCATCGGCTGGGCGGGGGTGACGGGCAACGACCTGTGGCTCTGGCTGGGCTGGATCGCCTGTGCCGGCGGGACCGTCAACTACGCGGTCGGCTTCCTGGTCGAGGCCCGCGAGAAGCGCCAAAAGGGCGACGAGGCCCGGACCGGCCACGAAGCGCCGGAAGAATCCAGGCGCCCCCGGACGGCCGGAGAATGGGCGGTCTTCATCTTCCGCGAACTGTTCCGCGCCGACTTCTGCTTCATCGTCCTGGCCCTGGCCCTGGCGGATGGGCTTTGGCTGTTGTTGCCGGCCGGGGCCATCGGCTCGCAGGTCTATTGGCTGGCCCAGTTCGCCAAGGGCGCCAACGAGTTCCACGTCTGATGGTTCTTCGCCTCGCCAGGATTCTGTACTGGCTGCTCGCCCTGGGTCTCCTGGGGCTGGTGCTGTTCCAGGTGGACCTGGCCGCGGCCTGGGACCAGGCTTGGCAGGTCGGCTGGGGCATGCTGTGGCTGCTGGCTCTCTATTTCGCCGCCTTCCTGATCGACTCCTACACCTGGCAGATGGCCCTGGTGGAAGTGTCCCTGGGGCCTCGCTGGCTTTACCGGACCTGGAAGGTGCGGATGGTGGGCGAGGTCTTCAACACCGTCATCCCGGCCGCCGGATTCGGCGGCGAGCCGGTCAAGGCGGAACTGCTGAAGAAGCATTATGGCATCGACTACCGGGCGGGAGCGGCGTCGCTGATCCTCGCCAAGACCATCAACACCCTGGCCCTGGTGCTGTTCCTGGCGGTCGGTTTCGCCCTCATGTGGGGCGCGCCGCAACTGGGGTCGGCATTCCATTGGGTGGCGGCGGCGGGCCTGGGAGCCTTCGCCCTGGGGGCATGGCTGTTCTACGCCGTGCAGCGCTGGCAGGCGAGTTCCCTGGCCGGCACCTGGCTGGCCGGCTTCCGCTTCGCCCGCCGATTCGACGACGCGCTGCACCATGTCCGCGACATGGACGAGCGGCTCATGCGTTTCTATACCCGATACAAGGGCCGCTTCGCGGGCGCCCTGTTCCTGGCCTGGGTGAACTGGGCCCTGGGGGCGGTGGAAATCTACTACACCCTGCTGTTCCTGGGCCATCCGGTGACCCTGGCCGAGGCCTGGATCATCGAATCGGCAACCCAGTTGGTGCGTGCCGGAGCCTTTTTCATCCCGGCCGGCATCGGCGCCCAGGAAGGGACCTTCCTGGTGATCCTGGCGGCCATGACGGGTTCGCCCACGCTCGGGGCGGCGGTCGCCGTGGTGCGGCGGTTCCGCGAGGTGCTCTGGCTGGTCTGGGGGGCCTTGCTGGGCTTCCTGTTCACAAAAGCCCGCCTTGTCATACCAACCGGCCAATGATTACGGTGACAGTGGGCATAATGCCCGCCTCGCAAACCCGCACCGTCACTGGGTCTGCAGTCATCCCGCCCTTCGCCTTGCCAATTCGCGGCGGGCCGCGTCGGCGAGGAAGGCGGAGCGGTTGGTCGCCAGGGCATCGATCTGGGCGAGCAGGTTGGCGTCGATGGTGATGTTGGTGCGCACCGTCCGCCCCGGAGCTTCCGCCGGAACGGGAACGATGGCGGCGACCCGGATGCCGGGTTCGGCCCTCACCTCGGCCAGGGGGGTCGGATCGGGGAGGGGGGCGCCGTCCTCGGCCATTCCCGCCAGGTGGAGGGCCAGGGCCTCCATGGCCTCGGAGAAGGCCTCTTCCAGGGTATCGCCGGCACTGACGCAGCCCGGCAGATCGGGAAAGAATACCGCGAAGCCGGGCTCCTCGCCGCTTTCGATGATGGCGGGATAGATGATCTGGCTCATTGCTTTCTCCCGATCAAGGTAACACCTCGCTTTGGCGTTCGATGGAACGGAGCGTGCCAATCTTCAAATCCTTGCGGGGATGCGGCACCGTCACCCGTCCGCCCGGAGCCTGCGGATGACCTCGCGGCTGTCCATGCCTCCTCCACCATCAGGGCAGGAATTATACACACGAATGCCCATTGCATCAAGCCGACGAACGTCGCCTCACATGAACCCACAGGGGTTCACGTCCACCTGCGCCCGCACCTTGCGGGGCGCGCGGGCGCGGCAAGTCGATGCGCGGCCGGAAAGCGTTCTGGATTTATACCAACCGGCCAATGCTTTGACCGGTTGGTATCTTTATTCTTGGCCCTCGCTCCACTCGCTTGGCCGCGGCCTCAATGGCCGCTCGATACCGGCCGACGAGTCGGCTCGATCACTTGACCAGCAGTTCCTCGGCCTTGGCGTTCAAGGTGGCGACCAGTCCGGCCAGCCCCTTGTCCTTCAGCGTCGCGCGGTATTCGGACCGCCGCGTGGCTAGCTGGCTGATATCCCCGTCCAGCAGGATGTCGGCGACGCGCCACAGGGTGGGGCTGTTGGTCGTCTTCTTCATCACGTAGGTGAGGGGCACCGGCGACTTGGCGGACAGGACGATCCGGGTCTTGACCAGTTGGGTGTCCTGGGGGCCGGGGACGACCGCCAGGGTCTCGAAGGATTCGCCGTCGTGGCCGCTGAACTGGCTGGCGTAGGTGGCGATACTCATGCGCGAGAAGGCGGCGACCAGGGTCTCCCGGTCGGCGTCTCCGGCATCGCGCCAAGCCGAATCGGTCGCCACCCGACTCATCAGGCGCATGTCGAAACAGGAAGTCACCTCGGGGGCCAGGCGGTCGTAGCGGCCCTTGGTCCCCAGGGCCTTGGCTTCCTTCATCACGCCAAGCAGGGCGGCATGGAAGCGCTCGACGCTGGCCTTGGGGGAGTCCTCGCAGGCCCGGGCGGCACCGGCCGATGCCAGCAGCATCGCGGCGCCCAGAAGGGAATAACGCGAAAAGGTCATGCCTACGATCCTTCCGTCACTGCGCCAGCAGGCTGTCGGCCTTCTTGTTCAGGACGTCGACCAAGCCGGCCACGCCGCCGCTTTCCAGGATGCTCTTGTATTCGGAACGGCGGACCGTCAACTCGCTGATGCCCTTGTCGACGATGACGTCGACGATTCGCCACTCGCCCTTGAAGGACTTGCCGAAGTAGGCGATGTCGATGACGTCGCCGTCGCTCTTCTTCAGATGGGTCTGCACCAAGGTGGTTTCCTGCGGGCCCTGGCCTTCGGCAACGACGGAAAAGGTCTCGCCGGAATAGCCGTCGAACAGGGTGGCGACGGTGGCGATGCTCATGCGGCGGAAGGCGGCGGTCAGCCGTTCCCGTTCTTCCGGCGGCGTTTGGCCCCAGAGGGGGCCCAGGATCACCCGAATCATGGTGTGGACGTGGAAGGTGCGGTCGATGCTGGGCGCCAGGCGGTCGAATCGAGCCTTGGGGCTCAGGTTCTTGGCTTCCTTCATGACGGCGACCAGATCGGACTGGAAGCCGCCCACCACGGCGGAGGCGGTGGGGGCGGCGGAAGAGGGAAGGCTGCTGCCGGCGACCAGCAGAAGGGCGGCGGCAAGCTTGCGAAGGCTGGAAAACATGGGGCGACGGGTCTCCCTATGGCGGATACTGGACGGCAGACTAAGGATTCGCGCTGCCCGAAGCAATGGACGCCTTGATCTGATGCATTTTTGCCACAAGGGGGCGTGGTTCGCGGGTTTGTGGGTTGCGAGCGGGGGGAAGTTCGCGTACAAGAAAAATCAACGTGGGTGATCCTTTTCCACACCGGGCGGCCTGTTGAGGCGCTTGGAAGGGGTGGAGGGGGGCGCCTTTCGAAACGACCAATTATGGGGACGTGTATCGTGCAGGCATACAAGATGTCGCTAGTTGGGGGGATGGCTGCCGCCGTGATGCTGGCAGGCGCCGCTCCGGTGTCCGCCGCCGAGGACGAAGCGAACGTCCGGCCCGTGACCATCCAACTCGCCGCCGCCGAGTCGATGGACGAGGAGGCCAACGACGCCATCGAGCCCCTCAACCGCTTCTTCTTCTTCTTCAACGAGGCGTTCTACACCCTTCTGTTGCGTCCGATGTCCGAGCTGTACGCAGCCTTGATCCCGCCTCCGGGGCGGGAAGCCATCGGCAACGCCCTCGACAACGTGAATTCTCCGGTGGTTCTGGCCAACGATCTGCTGCAGGGCGAATGGAACCGCGCTTGGGAGACCACCGAGCGCGTGGCCGTCAATTCGACCTTGGGCCTGGGCGGCCTGTTCGACGTCGCCAAGAGCTGGTTGGGCGTCGAGGGCCACGACGAGGACTTCGGCCAGACCCTGGCGGTCTGGGGGGTCGGCGAGGGGTTCTACTTGGTGTTGCCGTTTTACGGTCCGTCCAGTCCCCGCGACGGCGTCGGCAAGCTGTTCGTCGACAGCTATCTGGACCCGCTGGGGATGTGGTTGGACAACTCCAATCGCGATGGCGAGGCTTGGCTGCGCAAGGGCTTGACCGCCGTGGACGAGTACAGCGGCGTGATGAGCGAACTGGACCAGATCAAGAAGACGTCGGTCGACTATTACGCGGCGATCCGCAGCATGGCGCGCCAGAAGCGCGCTTCGGAAATCCGCAATGGCAAGGAAGGCAAGCTGCCGCCCATCCCCGACCTGAGCGAGGAGGAGGATCTCGCCGCCTCCCAGACGGCGACGCGGCCCCAGTAAGCCCTTCACGCTGGCAAGATACCGACGGCCCCGCGGAAACCCCGCGGGGCCGTTGTCGTTTCTTCCTGCTCTTGACTTGGGGCGCCTCGCGTATAGAATCCGGACAGAAGGGCGCCCTATCGGGGCCTTTCGGAATGATCGCAGGGTCCGGCCGATGGCGGATCCAGACTTATTGCTCTGACGGAGGATAAGGCCATGCGCGAAACCTTTGCTTTCCCTGCCTGCCCATGAAATGCCGCCGGCCGCGCCCTGGGCGCCGCCGGAACGACGGGGTGTGACCGTCCGACGGCCGCCCCCGGTGCCAACCTGACGAAAGCAAGACGGGGAAACGACGAACCATGACGACCAAAGCTTTGACCCTGCCGGCGGTTCCGGTCGATGAAGGCCTGTCCGCCTATTTCCGGTCCATCTGGAAGTTTCCGATCCTGGACGCCGAGGAGGAATACATGCTGGCGGTACGCTGGCGCGACCAAGGCGATGTCGCCGCGGCCCACCGGCTGGTGACCAGCCACCTGCGCCTGGTGGCCAAGATCGCCATGAAGTATCGCGGCTACGGACTGCCGCTGTCGGATCTGGTGGCGGAAGGCAACATCGGCCTGATGAAGGCGGTGAAGAAGTTCGAGCCGGAGCGCGGCTTCCGCTTGGCCACCTACGCCATCTGGTGGATCAAGGCCTCGATCACCGAGTACGTGCTGCGTTCCTGGTCCCTGGTCAAGATGGGGACCCTGGCGGCCCAGAAGAAGCTGTTCTTCAGCCTGCGCCGTCTCAAGAGCAGCCTCAAGATATCCGAATCCGGCGACCTGACCCCGGCGGATGCGGAGACGCTGGCGCGCCGTCTGGATGTCGACGCCCAGGACGTCGTCGACATGAACCGGCGCTTCGGCAGCCGCGACGTGTCCCTGAACGCCCCGGTAAGCGACGGGGAGAACGCGCCCCAATTCCAGGACAGCCTGGCCGACGACCGCGTCTCGGCCGAAGAGGGGCTGGCCGAGGGGCAAGAAGCTCTCCTGCGCCGCCGATTGCTCCTGGATGCCCTCGCTACCTTGTCGGAGCGCGACCGCCTGGTGCTGGAGGCCCGCCGCTTGTCCGACGATCCGGTGACCCTCGACGAGTTGGGGGGACGTCTGGGCATCAGCCGCGAGCGTGTCCGCCAGATCGAGAATCGGGCATTCGAGAAGGTGCAGAAGGCCGTCCTGGGAGCGGTCGCCTGATCGTCCTGTTCACCGATTTCGGCGTCGGCGGGCCCTACGTCGGGCAGATGCGGGCCGTTCTGTTGCGGGAAGCCCCCGGCATTCCACAGGTCGACCTGATGGCCGACGCCCCTTCCTTCGATCCCAAGGCGGCGGCATATTTGCTTCCCGCCTTCGTTGGGGAATTCCCGCCGGGCAGCGTCTTCCTCTGCGTGGTCGATCCGGGGGTGGGGAGCCCCCGACCGGCCGTGATCCTGGAGGCGGACGGCCGCTTCTTCGTCGGTCCGGGCAACGGCCTGTTCGAACTGGTGGCCCGGCGCGCCGCCGGCCCCGTCCGCTGGTGGGAGATTCTCTGGCGGCCGGAGCGGCTGTCGTCTTCCTTCCACGGCCGCGATCTCTTCGCGCCCGTTGCCGCAGGCCTGGCCAGGGGCGAGAGGCCCGGCAATTCGGATTGGGCCCGGCCCGTTGCCGGAGACGGAATCCGATTTCCCGACTGGCCGGACGATTGGGGCGTGATTATCTATATAGACGGCTTCGGTAATGCGGTGACGGGGCTGCGGGCTTCAGGGCTCTCCCCTGAATCCCGTGTTCGGGTCGGCGGCCGGGCGCTGGCGCGCGCCCTCACATTCTCCGACGTTTCCCCCGGTTCGGCTTTCTGGTATGAAAATTCCAACGGATTGGTCGAACTTGCGGTAAATCGCGGAAGGGCCAACCGGATTTTGGGCTTGGAGCCGGGCTCCGCGGTGATGGTCGAAGGGGTGTGACGGCCGTCACCGAGTCTTAGGGATTTGCGTGCGAGAGGATTCTCCCATCGTCGTGCCGGGAGCCGATCCTGATCCGAGAGCGGCACGATCCTACCGGGAAGCGGAGCCGAACGCGACCCGGCGGTGGAGCGAGGTTTATGGGATTTCGAATTCGATTCTGGGGGGTCCGGGGCAGCATTGCCTGCCCGTCGGCGCAGCATATCCGCTACGGCGGCAACACCAGTTGCCTCGAAGTCCAGGTCGACGACGAATGCATCATCATGGATGCCGGTACCGGAATCCGGACCCTGGGTGCCCAGATTCTCAAGCGGGGCTGCACGGAAGCCCAGTTGCTGCTCACCCATACCCACTGGGACCACATCAACGGCTTCCCGTTCTTCGCCCCGGCCTACATGCCGTCCTTCACGTTGCACATCCGGGCCGGCCACCTGAAAGGGCAGGGCATCCGGGACGTGCTGTCGGCTCAGATGGACAACCCAATGTTCCCTGTGCCGCTGGAGGCCATGCGCTGCCAGTTGAGCCTGGAGGACTTCGTCGCCGGCGACAGCTTCCGGCTCGGCAAGTCGCTGAATGTCCGGACAGCCCCCTTGCGCCACCCTAACGGCGCCACCGGATACCGCCTGGAATACAAGGGAAAGTCTGCCTGCTACGTGACCGACACCGAACATGTGCCCGGTCAGATCGACGAGAATATCCTGGGCCTCATCGAAGGGGCCGACGTGGTGATCTACGACTCCACCTACACCGAAGCGGAATTCCCGTCCAAGATCGGCTGGGGCCATTCGACCTGGAACGAGGGGCTGCGGCTGTGCCGCGCCGCCGGGGCCAAAAGCCTGGCCATCTTCCACCACGACCCCGACCACGACGACGCCTTCATGGACGGCATCGCAGCGGAAGCCAAGGCCGAATGGTCGGAAGCCTTCGTCGCCAAGGAAGGCATGGAAATCGTCTTCGAGTGACCTTGCCGGTGCGGGGCGCGGTCTTGACGCCAGACCGGGACAGGGCGAGGATGGGGGAAGCCCAATGGTCGGCTCGGGGATGGTGGATGGTGAACGGAAGTCAGGCTGAGGCCCTGCATGAAGCGCGGCTGGAAGTCAGGTTCCTGCGCGACACCCAGCAGGCCATGCAAGACGAGTTGGAACGTACCCGCTACGAGAAGGACAAGGCGGTGGAGGAAGCCATCGCCGCGGCCCATGACGAGGCCCGGCAGTTGGGTCTCGCCATCGAGGCTCTGGGCGAAGAGATCGACCGCTTCGGTTTCGAGACGGAACGTCAAGTCCAGGAAGCCCGCGCCGCCGCCTTCGACGAGGTGGCGCAACTCCGGCGCACCATCGAGGCCCTGGATGCCGAGTTGGAGAACATGCGCTTCGGCAACGACAAGGCGGTCCAGGACGCCGTCTACCTGTCCTCCGACGAATTGCATCAGTTGCGGGCCGCCGAGAAGGCCCTGCAGGAAGAACGGGACCGCCAGACCATCTTGCACGACCAGACCCTTTACCGCCTGCGCCGGGACGGGCGCGACGAGGTCCAGCAACTGGAAGCCGCCGTCAGCGCCCTGACCGAACTGGTGGGGGGCCGCCATGAATGACGGCGCGCCCAAGCCCGGCGTGCCGGAAGCCGAGGACACCAAGCGGCTCAAGCGGGCGGAAATGCTGCTCGACGTGTCGCGCAAGGTGGCTGCCATCGAGTCCCTGGACGAGATCCTCGCCACCCTGGTCGAGATGATTTCCTGGGAACTGGACGCCGAACGCTCCACCTTGTTCCTCAACGACGCGCAGACCGGCGAGCTTTATTCCCGCATCGCCCAGGGAAACTTCCAGCGCGAGATCCGCATCCTCAACACATCGGGCGTCGCCGGTCACGTCTTTACCTCCGGCACCGGGCTGATTATCGACGACGCCTATGCGGACGAGCGCTTCAACAGGTCGGTGGACGAACAGACCGGCTTTCGCACCAAGACCATCCTCTGCGTGCCGGTCAGGACGGTGAAGGGCGAGGTCATCGGCGTCACCCAGGCGCTCAACAAGCGCAGCGGCCCCTTCACGGAGGATGACCTCAAGCTCCTGGAGGCCATGACCACCCAGGCGGCCATCGCGCTGCAGAGCACCCAGTTCGTCGAGAAGATGAAGAAGTCGCGCGTCCAGGAACTGGAATTCCTGAACGTGGTTTCCGACGTGACTTCGGAAATCGACCTGGGCGCCCTGCTGCAGAAGGTGATGAGCGAGGCGACCCGCATGTTGAAGGCGGAACGCTCGACGCTGTTCCTCAGCGACGAAAAGACCAACGAGCTGTTCTCCCGCGTCGCCCAGGGCGGCAGCGTGGGCGAAATCCGCTTTCCCAACCATCTCGGCATCGCCGGAGCGGTCTTCAAATCGGGCGAGACGATCAACATTCCCTATGCCTATGCCGACCTGCGCTTCAATCCGGGCTTCGACAAGAAGACCGGTTTCTTCACCCGTTCCATCCTCTGCGTGCCCCTGGTCAACAAGACCGGAAAGATCATCGGCGTCACCCAGATCCTCAACAAGCGCGGCGGATCGTTCAATGCCGAGGACGAGCAGCGGCTCAAGGCCTTTACCGCCCAGGTCTCCATCGCGCTGGAGAACGCCAAGCTGTTCGAAGACGTCCAGAACATGAAGAACTACAACGAAAGCATGCTGGAAAGCATGTCCAATGGCGTGGTGACCCTGGACGAGAACGGCGTGATCGTCACCTGCAACCGGGCGGGCTATCGCATCTTCGGCCTGACGGCCAAGGAGACCCTGAAGAAGAAGGCCGACGACTTCTTCGCCGCCGACAACGGCTGGGTGCTGGAGAAGATCGCCAAGGTAGGCGAGACCCAGGTGGCCGATATCGCCATGGACGCCGAACTGCTCTGCGGCGGGGAAAAGCGCTCGGTCAACCTGACGGTTCTGCCCCTGGTCAGTACCGAACAGAAGAAACTGGGCTCGATGGTGATGATCGAGGACATCAGTTCGGAAAAGCGCATGAAGTCCACCATGTCCCGCTACATGGACCCGGGCCTTGCCGACCAGTTGCTGGCCGGCGGTGGCGGCGAGGACATCATGGGGGGGAAAAGCGTCGAAGCCACCATCCTGTTCTCGGACGTGCGCGGCTTCACCACCATCACCGAGAAGCTGGGTGCCCAGGGTACCGTCGCCTTGCTGAACGAGTACTTCACCATCATGGTGGACTGCATCTCCCGCGAAGGCGGCATGCTCGACAAGTTCATCGGCGACGCCATCATGGCCGGCTTCGGCTTGCCGGTGGCCCATGAGGACGATCCGGATCGCGGCGTGCGGGCTTCCATCGCCATGATCCGCGAACTGTGGGAATGGAACAAGGAGCGCAAGGCGCGCGGCGACATGCCGGTCGACATGGGCGTCGGGCTGAACACCGACGTGGTGGTGTCGGGCAACATCGGCAGCCCCAAGCGCATGGACTACACCATGATCGGCGACGGCGTGAACCTGGCCTCGCGCCTGGAAAGCGCCTGCAAGCAGTACGCCGCCCGCATCCTTATCAGCGAATACACCGTCAAGAAGCTGCGCGGCACTTACCGGGTGCGCGACGTGGACCACGTGGTGGTCAAGGGCAAGACCGAGCCGGTGGAAGTCTTCGAGGTGCTGGACTACCACACCGACGAGACGTTCCCCAATGTGATGGACGTGGTGAATTTCTTCCGCGCCGGCCGGGCCAAGTACATCAAGGGCGATTTCGACGGCGCCATCGCCTTGTTTCAGGAGGCCTTGAAGGCCAATCCGGGCGACAAGCTGTCGCAGATCTACGTCGAACGCTGCGAGCACCTGAAGGCGGAACCGCCGGAAGGCTGGAAGGGCGTTTGGGTGATGAAAAGCAAATAGCAACGAAGGGCCCGTCCCCGCAAAGACGTTGCGGTCGCCCGGCGGCGAGGGGTATGCTGGGCCATGCAGGGGGAATGGAAATCGACGCGGCCATGAACGATTTCGTGAAGACGCGCAAGAATATCGAGCGGGCTGTCATGTTGCTGGAACGGTATGGGTTGCCACCCACGCCGACCAACTTGATGGCTTGGTACGCCTATGCGGCCGACGTCGATCCCGGCTGGAGCCGCAAGCTGGAACAGTACCTCGCCAATCGCGACGCCGTGCCGACCGAGAAGCGCGACGAAATGCTCTGCCATTTCGTCCTGGCGCAATTGGAATGCCGGAAGCTCTTCCAGGGGGTTAACGGCGTCTATGCCGCCGTGAGCAACGTGCTCACCCATCTGGCCAAGGCAGAAGGAGAAACCGGCGAGTTCGGGCGCGGCCTGCGCGAGACGGCGGTTCGCCTGGAAGATGCCCAGACTCTCGACGATGTCCGTGGCGCCGTGGCCGAGATCATCGCCATGGCGGTGGAGATGGCGGCCAAGCAGGCCGACCTTTCCCGCACCCTGAAGGAGACGTCGGAAGAGGTCTTCCTGCTGCGTAACCGCCTGGAAGAGGTGCATCGCCAAGCCATTACCGACGAACTTACCGACCTCGGCAACCGCCGCTACTTCGATGCCCGCCTGCGGGAGATGGTCGAAGAAGCCGGCCAGACCGGCAGCGACCTTGCCCTGGTGCTGGTCGACCTGGATCATTTCAAGCAGTTCAACGACCGCCACGGCCATCCGGTGGGCGACAACGTGCTGAAGCTGGTGGCAGGGATCATCAAATCGGCGACCCGGGCTACCGACGTGGCGGCTCGCATCGGCGGCGAGGAATTCGGACTCATTCTCCGGCGGGCGGCGGCCAAGGAGGCCGCGGCGCTCGCCGAACGTATCCGCAAAACCCTCGAATCCCGCGAGTTGGTCAAGCGTGGAGCTCACGAATCCTTGGGACGGATCACCATTTCGGCGGGGGTGGCGGAATTCGCGGCAGGCCACACCGTGGACGGCTTTTTCTCGGCGGCCGACCAAGCCCTGGCGGCGGCCAAGCGCGAAGGTCGCAACCGGGTCCTGACCCATTCGGGCGAAAATAGGGAGTGAGGGAGTCCGTGCGATGAGGCGCCGCAACTTGATCGAGGTCCTGCTGGTGGAAGATAATCCCGGCGATGCCAGCGTGGTCCGTGCCGTTTTCGGGGAGGCCAAGTCCCTGAACCGGGTCCATCATGCGGAAAACGGCTTGGACGCGGTGCGATTTCTCAGGAAGGACGCACCCTACCAGGGCGTGCCGACTCCGCATCTGATCCTTCTCGACCTCAGCCTGCCCGGCATGGACGGCCGCGACGTGCTGGCCGAGATCAAGCGCGATGCCTCGTTACGGGGGATTCCGGTGATGATCCTGACTTCGTCACGCACCCAGCAGGATATCCTGCGCTGCCATGAAGAACACGCCAACTGCTTTATCAGCAAGCCGGAACAAGCCGAGGATCTGGCCCGTGCGGTGCGCACCGCCGCTCAATTCTGGCTCGATGTGGTGACCCTGCCGGGGGGCTGATTCTCGATTCGGCGGCAACGCCCCATTGACAGAGCCCACGGAAAGCCTAATATCCGCCGGACTTTATTCAATCACAACCTGTTTATCCCCGGCCTGCGGGCGGGGATTGTCGAGATCCCTCACCCTATGAGCTTTTCCGAACTGGGCCTGAGCGAAGGGGTGTTGCGTGCCGTAGCGGAAGCCGGCTACGTGACTCCGACCCCCATCCAAGAGCAGGCCATTCCCATCGTCCTGATGGGCCGCGACGTCCTGGGCTGCGCCCAGACCGGAACGGGCAAGACCGCTTCCTTCACCCTGCCGATGATCGACGTTCTGGCCCATGGCCGGGCGCGGGCTCGCATGCCCCGCTCGCTGATCCTGGAACCGACGCGCGAATTGGCCGCCCAGGTTGCCGAAAATTTCGACAAGTACGGCAAGTACCACAAGCTGAACCATGCGCTGCTGATCGGCGGCGAATCCATGGCCGATCAGAAGAAGGTGCTGAACAAGGGTGTCGACGTGCTGATCGCCACGCCCGGCCGATTGCTCGACTTGTTCGAGCGGGGGCAACTCCTGCTCACCGACGTCAAGGTGCTGGTGATCGACGAAGCCGACCGCATGCTCGACATGGGCTTCATCCCCGATGTCGAACGCATCGTCACTCTGCTATCGCCCATGCGCCAGACCCTGTTCTTCTCCGCCACCATGGCGCCGGAGATCCGCCGGCTGGCCAATGCCTTCCTGCAAAATCCGAAGACGATCTCGGTGTCGCCGCCGGCCACCGCGGCGGCTACGGTCGAGCAGGCGCTGATCGAGATTCCCCACGGCCACGGCCGTGGCCACGATCACGGACAAATGGAAAAGCGGGCCGCCCTGCGCGCCCTGCTGGAACGGGAAAAGCCGGTCAATGCCCTGATCTTCTGCAACCGCAAGCGTGACATCGGGGTGGTGGCACGGTCCCTGCTGCGCCACGGCTACGATATCGGCCAACTGCATGGCGACATGTCCCAGCCGGCCCGGACCGAGACCCTGGACCGCTTCAAGAAGGGTGAAATCCGCCTTCTGATCTGCAGCGACGTCGCGGCGCGCGGCCTGGATATCCAGGACATGAGCCATGTGTTCAACTTCGACGTTCCGTCCCATGCGGAAGACTATGTCCATCGCATCGGCCGCACCGGCCGTGCCGGACGTTCGGGAAAAGCCTTCACCATCGCCCTTGGCGAGGACTCCAAATACTTGGCCGCCATCGAACGGATGCTGGGCCGATCCATTCCGCGCTTGGTGCTGGACGGGGTCGCCGCGGCGGTCGATGAAGCCGCTCACGCGACATCGGAATCCAGCGGACGCGACCACGGCCGAGAGCGTGGCCGCGGGCGGGGACGCGATCGCGATCAGGATCGCAATCGGGACCGGGGCGGGCGCGGCCGCGACCGCGACAGGGATCGTTCTTCCCGGGAATCCGAGGCCGTTCCGAGGGCCGAGGCACGCGAGGCGGAACCCCCCGTGCCTCAGTCGCGCGAAGAGGAACGCCGGCCACGCCGGACGGAACGCCAACCGCGCCAAGCGGAGCGAGAGCGGCCGAAGGACCGGCCTCGGGAGGGCGACCATCGCCGCCGCCATCGGGAAGACAGGGAAGACGGGCCGCCGGTCAAGGGGCTGGGCGACCATGTTCCCGCTTTCCTGTTGCGAGCGCCCGCGCCATCGCGCGGGCCGGCGAAGGAAGACGACGACGAGGAATAATCGCGAGTCATTGGGGGGGCCGGGCAATGAACGCCGATAAGTTCGAAGGCCAGATCGACGAGGAGTTCCTGGGCGAGGCCCGGGACACGCTGACCACCTTCTCGGTGACGCTCAGCAACATGCGGTCCGGGGTGGGCGACAAAGGGGAAGCCTTGGCCCGCTTGGCTCGCGAGTGCGCCCGCCTGCACCAACTCGCCCATTGGGCCAATCATCCGCTCATCGACTTGGCGGTACGCCGCCTGGAAAGCTACGTCGAAGGCATCACCGACGTGACGCCCTCGGCCCTGGGCGACATCGACGTCTTCCTGATGGTGTTGGAAAGCATTCTGGAAGGCGAAATCGACGGCCGGGCCGACGAGGGAGAATTCGTCCGCTCCCTGCCGGTGCCGCGGCCGATGGACATGTCGGACCTCGATCACCTGGACATCGAAATACTGCTGGTCGAACCCCAGCGTGCGTCGGCCCGCATTTTCGAACGGGAACTGAGGGCGGCCGGCTACCGCGTCACCACGCTGACCAAATCGTACGAGGCGCTGGAACTGGCGGTGCGCACGCGGCCCGACATGGTGATCTCGTCCTTCATGCTGGATGCCCTGTCCGGCATCGATTTTTGCCGGGCTTTGGCGGCCATCGAACGCACCCAGTCCATTCCCTTCGCCTTGCTCACCTCCTTCGAGGCGGGGCACGCGGCGCTCAAAGGCTTGCCGGAAAGCGCCGGCATCATCCGCAAGGACTCCAACTTCGGCCAGGACCTGGCCGATGCCTTCGAGCGCTTCCATATCACCTGACTCGATTTCCGTTTCCGTCCGGCGACGTTCTTTCTCGTTGTCGCGGCGCGCATCGTGTTATAAGGGCTCCAGAGGGGCTTCCAACCGCCTGGGGGAACGAACCGCCATGGCCGCCATTCTGGTCCTCAACGGGCCGAACCTGAACCTGCTGGGTGTCCGGGAACCGGGCATCTACGGTAACGCGACCCTGGCCGACATCGAGACGGCCTGTCGGCGGCGTGCCGAATCGCTGGGGCTGGGGATGGATTTTCGCCAGTCCAACCAGGAAGGCGACTTGGTGACCTGGATACAGGAGGCGCGCGGGCACTTCGACGCCATCCTGCTGAATGCTGGAGCCTATACCCATACCTCGGTCGCTATTCTGGATGCCCTGCTGGCGTCGGGGGTGCCGGCCATCGAGGTGCACTTGTCGAACATCCACCAGCGCGATACCTTTCGCCATCATTCCTATGTCTCCAAGGCCGCCAGGGGCGTGATCGTGGGGCTGGGGCCGCTGGGCTACGAACTGGCGATCGAGGCCGCCGCGCGGCTGATCGCGAAATGACAGCAGGACCGAGGGGTTCATGACCAACAAAGCGAACAAGATGGACATCGATGCCGATCTGATCCGCACCGTGGCCGACATCCTCCGGGACAAGGACCTGAGCGAGATCGAAGTGGGCCGCGACGACTGGTACGTGCGCGTGGCGCGTGGCGGTCCGGCGCCCGCCCCCATGGTCCACCACGCCCCGGCGCCGGTGGTCCACGGGGCTCCGGCAGCGACGGCCGTCGGGGGCGGCGGGGCGGCCGATCCCTACTCCGGCCATCCCGGCTTGGTGGTCTCGCCCATGGTGGGCGTGGTCTACACATCGCCCGAACCGGGCACGCCGCCGTTCGTCAAGGTGGGGGACACGGTGTCGGAAGGCGATACCCTGGTGCTCATCGAAGCGATGAAGGTCTTCAACCCGATCAAGTCTCCCAGGGCCGGGCGCGTCGTCCACATGATGGTCAGCAGCGAGGACCCGGTGGAATATGGCGAGCCCCTGCTGGTCATCGAGTAGGCCGCGATGTTCGAAAAGGTCCTGATCGCCAACCGGGGCGAGATCGCCCTTCGCATCCACCGCGCCTGCCGCGAGATGGGCATCCGCACGGTGGCCGTCCATTCGACGGCGGATGCCGACGCCATGCATGTGCGCCTGGCCGATGAGGCCATCTGCATCGGCCCGCCGCCGGCCCGCGACAGCTACCTGAACCAAAAGGCGATCCTGACCGCGGCGACGATCACCAACGCCGAGGCCATCCATCCCGGCTACGGTTTTCTTTCCGAGAACGCCGACTTCGTGCAGAAGGTGGAGGAACACGGCTTCACCTTCATCGGCCCCTCGTCCCAGCATATCCGCCTGATGGGCGACAAGATCGCCGCCAAGCGGGCGGTGATGGAGGCTGGGATTCCGGTCGTGCCGGGTTCTGACGGCGGGCTGCGGGACGTCGATCACGCGGTCGAGGTGGCCGCCCAGATCGGCTATCCGGTGCTCATCAAGGCCACGGCCGGCGGCGGTGGGCGCGGCATGAAGGTGGCCAAGGGGCCCGACGAGTTGCGCACCGCCTACCAGATGGCGGTCAGCGAGGCCACGGCGGCCTTCGGAAACGGCGAAGTCTACATGGAGAAGTACCTCGCCAAGCCGCGCCACATCGAGATCCAGATCCTGGCCGACCACCATGGCAACGTGGTGCACCTGGGAGAGCGCGACTGCTCCCTGCAGCGCCGCCATCAGAAGCTTCTGGAGGAGGCGCCGTCCCCGGCGCTCAACGAATCCCAGCGCCAGCAGATCGGCGAGTTGGCGGCCGACGCGATTCGCAAGATCGGCTACCACAGCGTCGGTACCATCGAGTTCCTGTACGAGGGCGGCCGCTTCTACTTCATCGAGATGAATACCCGCCTGCAGGTCGAGCATCCGGTGACCGAGATGGTCACCCGCCTCGATCTGGTGCGCGAGATGGTGCGCGTCGCCTCGGGCGCCCCCCTGGGCTACACCCAGGAGGATATACGATTGGCCGGCCACGCCATCGAATGTCGCATCAACGCGGAGAATCCGGATACTTTCGTGCCTTCCCCGGGCACCGTGGGGGCGTACCATGCGCCGGGCGGACTTGGGGTGCGTGTCGATTCCGCGCTTTATACCGGCTACCGGGTGCCGCCCACCTACGACAGCATGATCGCCAAGCTGATCGTGCACGGCGCCAACCGCAACGAATGCCTGATGAGGCTACGCCGGGCCCTGGAGGAATTCGTCATCGATGGCCTGGAAACCTCCATCCCGCTGCACCAGCGCCTGATTACCGACCCGGACTTCCAGAACGGCAACTACGATATCCATTGGCTGGAAAAATTTGTCGGGAAGAAAACATGACTATGTATTTATCGCGATGCGGGGTCCTCTTGACCGGGACGATCGGATAAGTCCATGGAGGCTTCGCGTTCTTCGAGTTGAGCCCGAATCCGAATCGTTCCTCTGGCCCCTTGCGGAATATGTCGATCAGCCATCGGAAGTTCCTTCTCGGATCGCTGATGATCATCCTGACCGTGCCGGTCGTCGGCATGGGGATCGTCTTCGCCGTCCTGCACGACGCCTATTTTTCCGGGGAACGGGAACGGCTGTCGGGGTTGGCCCGCAGTCAGGCCCAACTTGAACAGTGGAGGGGCGTTTTGGGAGAGGCCCCTATTGAAAATATTGGGTTTTTTGGCCTGAAATCCGGACCTGGCGAAAAATGTAGTGGAACATTTTCTCTGTCGTTG